>CBFGVM010000546.1:0-2376 GCA_965652015.1 uncultured Alphaproteobacteria bacterium | reverse complement strand
CCCACCCGCCAAACACAATCGCAAACGCCAGGATTAGCGCATTGCCCAAACGTGCAGGAACGCGAATGCTCGGTTTCAGCGGCGGGCCGGACATCGCGGAGGACGCGTTGCCGTGATGCCGTTCAATTCGCAGCATTTGGGAGGAACGCTCCCCGTCCGGCGCGAACTTTTCGACATGTGAGGTCACGATACGCCCACCATAAGTTTACCATTGTGATTGGGGCCACCTGCGCGGCGGCGCGGGCGGCGTGCTTTGCCCGCCGTTATGAGCTGGCTTGCTCCTCGGCTGCTGGTTTCCGGAAGCGACCCCGCCGAAGCCTCTTTGACAGCGTTCAGCACATCGTCGCGCTGACCGAACATGGCGACGTGGCCTTCCTTCAGGAACAGAATCTTGTCCGCAGCCAACAGGGTGGAGGGTCGATGTCCGACGATGATAAGGGCCACCCCCGCCTTTTTGAGTTCAAAGATCGCCTTGGAGAGAGCCGCCTCTCCGGCCTGGTCGAGATTGGCGTTTGGTTCATCGAGAACGATGAATCGCGGGCTGCCAAATACCGCACGCGCGAGCCCGACGCGCTGACGCTGACCACCCGAGAGCCGAACGCCGCCGTCGCCGATCCGAGTGTCGTAGCCTTGCGGCAAATGCTGAATCATCTCGTGCGCATAGGCGAGCCTTGCCGCGTTGACCACCGCCTCATCCTCGACGGACTGCATCCGCGCGATGTTGTCGCGCACTGAGCCGGTGAACAACTCGACGTCTTGCGGCAGAAAGCCGACGTGCCGCCCGAACTGCGCCGGATCCCAATGGTGGATCGGCGATCCATCAAGCCGGATCTCGCCGACATTAGGGATCGCAAGCCCGACCATCAAGCGGCACAGCGTGCTCTTGCCTGCGCCCGAAGGACCGATGATTGCCAGAACTTCGCCCGGTTCGACATCGCAAGAGACCTGGCTGAGGATGAGCTGAGCTGTATTCGGCGTAAGGTAACTGACCGCGTCGACGACCACCCTCCCCCTGGGGGCCGGGAGCCGGGTTCGCTTGAGCGGAGCCGGGTAGTCGCCGATCGTTTTCTTCAGGCGACCATAGGAGAAGCTAGCGCCGATAAAATTGCGCCACACCGCAATCGCAGCCTCCACCGGCGCGAGCGCGCGTCCGAGAAGTATGGATCCGGCGATCATGGCGCCGGCTGTGAGCTGCGAGTTCACCACCAGCCATGCGCCGACACCAAGGATCGCCACCTGGACGAAAAAGCGCACGAACTTCGTCGTTGCGAGCACAAGGCCCCCGACGTCGCCTGAACGGCGCAAGCCGTCGATCACTGTTCCATTCACGGCTGCCCAGCGATCGGTCATGGCTGGCAAAATGTGCATGGCTTGCACGATCTCGGCATTGCGGATCGTTGCATCGGCCAACAGCGTCGCCTCGATCTGCTTGCGGTTGGCTGTCGCGTTGGCCTTGCGTGTGGCCATCTCGTTTACGATGCTCAACACAAATAAGAGCACGGCTGAGGAGACCGCCACCAACCCGAGCATAGGGTGGAGGATCCAAATTATCGCGACGAAAATGGGCACCCACGGAGCGTCGAAGAAAGCGGTCAACCCCTGCGTCGCGATGAAGCTCTGGATCTGGGCAATGTCGCGCAGAGGCTCGGCCCCTGAAAGCTCGCCTTGCAGGCGCCCGCGGACCGCGCAGGCAAGGTATGCCGGACCCAGCTGTTCGTTCAGCCAGCAACCGACGCGGATCGTGATCGCTGTACGCAAGGCGTCAAGCGCGCGCATCACCGCCAGCGCAATGGTCGCGATCAGCGTGAGCATGACCAGCGTCTCCACCCGGCCGGTGGTCAACACGCGGTCGTAGACCTGCAGCATGTAGACCGGCAAGGTCAGCATGAGCACGTTGATGGCGAGGCTGAACATCGCGCATGCGGCGAAAGCCGAGCGGCAAGCCCGCATGGCTCGCTCGAGTTCCGTAGGGTGGCTCGAGGCCCGGCCAGTATCGGACGATTTTTCCGGCATGACCTCCCACTGGCGCGGCTTGAATGACGAGGCGCGCGGGCAAGCGAATTAAGACGGCGCGTCCTCTAGTCGGACAATTTGAGCCGGTGCCGCCGGCTGCCGGCTGCTGCCGCCTCTGACGTCCCAGGTTCCGCCGCAACGCTCGCCGCTTGTGACCAACTTGAGGAACAGCCTGGTCCGGTGCGCATGGCCCGCGCGTAACTACCGTTGATCACGGGGGGATCGTTGCGATCGGCCCGTGATCTCGCAAGGCCGGTTCGTACCACTTCGAGCACGATCGACTCAGCGTCGTCACTCGCTTCGATACGAACGGTCTTGCTGTCGACCCGATAACTGTGCATGAGCTCGGTCCTCGCTAAAGCT
>CBFGVM010000545.1:0-2393 GCA_965652015.1 uncultured Alphaproteobacteria bacterium | reverse complement strand
CTGATCCGTCAGGCGCTCGACCGCCTCTCGGTCAAAGAGGCGGTCGCCGAAATCGCCGCGGTCACCGGCATGTCTCGCCGCGAGATCTACCAACGTGCTCTCGCCCTCAGCAAGGAGCACGGCGATGGCTGATGAGCGCCTGCGCGCCGGGCCGATCCAGGCTCCCCGCCCCGAACGTCAGATCGCATTTCGCACCGGCATTTCCGCCGAAAGCCGGGCGGCGGCGTTCCTCATCGCCAAGGGCTTTCGCATCCTGGCGCGGCGTTGGAAAAGCCCGGTCGGCGAAATCGACATCGTCGCGCGCCGCCGAAGCCTGTTGCTCTTCGTCGAGGTCAAGGCGCGCGAAAAGCTGGACGACGCCGCCTGGTCGGTCACTGATCGCCAGCGCTCGCGCATCGTCGCCGCCGCCGAGGCCTGGCTGGCGCGATACCCCGATCCTCGTATCCGCGATATCCGTTTCGATGCCATGCTGGTGGCGCCGGGGCGTATTCCACGCCATATCCCCTCGGCTTTCGACGCCAGCAGCTGATGCGATCGGGTGATAGCTTGCGTTCCCAAAATAGATCTTCGGGGCGGCGATGACCCTGAATGTTGCCGTACAGATGGACCCGATCGAGCGGATCAACATCCGCGGCGATTCCACCTTCGCGCTGCTGCTGGAAGCACAAAAACGCGGCCACGCCATCGCCTATTACACGCCGGACCGGCTGGCGCTGCGGGGCCCGGCCGTGGTCGCGGCGGTGCAGCCGCTCAAAGTTCGAGATCAGCCCGGCGACCATTTCACGCTGGGTGAGCCGCGACGCACGGAATTGACCGAGTTCGACGTGGTCTTGCTGCGGCAGGATCCGCCGTTCGATCTCGCCTACATCACCACCACCCACCTGCTCGAGCGCATCCATCCCGGCACGCTGGTCGTCAACGACCCGAAGGCGGTGCGCAATGCGCCGGAAAAGATGTTCGTGATGGAATTTCCCGACCTGATGCCGCCCACGCTCATCACGCGCGACCTCGCCGAGATCAAGTCGTTCCGCGCCGAGCACGGCGACGTCGTGATGAAGCCGCTCTACGGCAAGGGTGGCGAAGCGGTGTTTCTGCTGGCGAAGCAGGATCTCAATTTTGCCTCGCTCTACGACCTCTTTGCCGTGACCTTCCGCGAGCAGTGGGTGGTGCAGAAATTCCTGCCCGCGGTGAAAGAGGGCGACAAGCGCATCATCCTGGTCGATGGCGAGTTCGCGGGCGCGGTCAACCGGGTGCCAGCGCCCGATGATCTGCGCTCCAACATGGTGCGCGGCGGCATTCCGAAAGAAACCGAGCTGTCTGCACGCGATCGCCACATCTGCGAGCGCATCGGTCCGGCTTTGCGCGAGCGGGGGCTGCTCTTCGTCGGCATCGACGTGATCGACGGCTATCTTACCGAGATCAACGTCACCTCCCCGACCGGCATCCGCGCGGTGAAGGATCTTGGCGGGGCTGACGTGGCGGCATTGATCTGGGACAAGATCGAGGCGAAACGGCGGGGAAAATAACCCGTTCGCGCGACAGTTCGAGCCGCACATGCAAACCGAGGGCTTTGGTTTGCCTTAGCGCGCCGGCGTGCCCTTCTGCTCCGCCTTGAGCTTGGCGATGGCAGCCCGAATCGGCGCGAACGGCCCATATTTGTGCTGCTGCTCGCTAAAGCCGTCGGCGTAAGGACCGTACGGCGCGTCGACCCGCTTTTCCAAAAGATCGGGGAAATCCTTCTCGAGGCCGGCTTTATGCGGCCGTGGCTGCGAGACGACGTAAGCCGCAATATCCCAGGCCTGTTCCGGCGAAAGCTGCGGGTTCAGGTAGTCGACGCCGTGCGGCATGTTGAAGTGGATAAAATTCGCCGCCGTGATCAGCCGCGCCATTCCGGCGCCGTCGTTGAAGCTGTCGTTGCCCCACAGCGGCGGCACCATGTAGCCGAGATCGGTGCTCGGCAGGCTGCGGCGAATGCCGGCGCCATTCGGGCCGTGACAGGCGGCACAGGCGCTGGCGTAGTCGCTCTCGCCGCGCGCGGGATCGGCCGCGCGATCAAGCTCCGGCATCTTGCCGGTGCCCATGCCGGGCAGCACCTGTCCCGGCGGCACGCCGGTGGACAGAAATTTGACGTAAGCCACCATGGCCTGCATTTCCGGCGCGCCAACGGGTATTGCCCGGCCGTTCATGCTGCGGGTCATGCAGGAATTCAGCCGATCCTCGATGGTGATTTGCGCCCCCGAGCGGGCGCTGTGGCGCGGAAACTCCCCGAATAACCCGAACAGCGGGATGCCGAATTTCTTCGTCCCGGCCTGAAGGTGACAATTGCCGCAAGCGAGATTGTTGCCGGCGAAGCGCTTCGCGCGATCCGCAACTTCCGGACCGATATGGGCGTA
>CBFGVM010000544.1:0-2400 GCA_965652015.1 uncultured Alphaproteobacteria bacterium | reverse complement strand
AAGCCCGCAACGCCATGGACCCCGAAAGCGCGGATGCGCTGACCGCCGCCTTTCTGGAATTCGATGCCGACAAGGATGCGTCCGTCGCGGTGTTCTACGGCGCAGGCGGGGCGTTCTGCGCGGGCTGGGACCTCAAATATGTCAGCACGCTCGACGCCGATTATCCGCTGGGCGAGCTCGACATCTCGACGGCGAAGCCGCGCGGCAACGGCGGCGAAATTCCGCGCGGGCCGCTGGGGCCCTCGCGGCTCGACCTGGACAAGCCGGTGATCGCCGCCGTCGAGGGGCCGGCCGTCGCCGGCGGCATGGAGCTCGCGCTATGGTGCGATTTCCGGGTGATGGCGAAAGAGGCTTACCTCGGCGTCTATTGCCGCCGGTGGGGCGTGCCGTTGATCGACGGAGGAACCGTGCGCTTGCCGCGCCTCGTCGGCCAAGGCCGCGCACTCGAGATCATTCTGACCGGACGCAAGGTGCCGGCGGAGGAGTGCCTGCAAATCGGCTTGTGCGAATATCTCACGGAGAAGGGCGGCGCGCGCGCCAAAGCGGAGGAGCTGGCCCGCGACATCGCGCGCTTCCCGCAGGTTTGCGTGCGCGCCGATCGCCGCTCCGCCATCCGCAGTCACGGGCTGAGCGTGCGCGAGGGGTTGATTCAGGAATGGTATAATGGGCGTGAAGCGCTGGTCGCGGACGGTGTCGCCGGCGCGAGCCGCTTCAAGGCCGGCCTCGGCCGGCACGGCGACTTCGCCAAGATTTGATGAGCGTGTCATGTCTCGCGCACACCAACGTCTCGCCTCCTGCCTGCGCTGGATCGCCGCTGCAGCAACGGCTGCCCTATCCTGTGCGTCGACCGCGGTGGCCGAAGACTTTTATGCCGGCAAACAAATCACCTACATCGTCGGCGCCGGCGTCGGTGGCGGGTACGATCTGCAGGCGCGGGTGACCGCGCGGCATCTCCCCAAGCACATTCCGGGCAATCCTACGATCGTCGTGCAGAACATGCCGGCGCGGATCGCGGCAGCCAACCATATGTTCACCACGGCGCCGAAGGACGGCACGCATATCGCCCTGATCCAGCGCGGGATGCTGCTGGCCAAGTTGATTTATCCCGCCGGCGCCCGGTTCGAGATCGAGAAATTCAACTGGCTCGGCAGCCTCAACAGCGAGGTTGCCGTGACGCTCGCTTGGAACACGGCCCCGCACAAGACTGCGAAGGATCTGTTCGACAAGGAGCTGATCGTCGGCGGCATCGTTGGGGTCGATCCGGAGACGACTCCCAAGCTCTACAACTCGCTCCTCGGCACCAAGTTCAAGGTCGTCACCGGCTACAACAGCACCGCGCAGATCGCGCTCGCCATCGAGCGCGGCGAGGTGCAGGGCATCGCCGATTGGTCATGGTCGAGCGTCAAGGCGGTACGGCCGCATTGGTTGCGCGACAAGAGCGTGACCCTCCTGATGCAGGGCGCGCTCAAGAGCGATCCTGAACTCGGCGACCTGCCGAATGCCCTCGATTTCATTCAGAACGACGCCGATCGTAAGGTGCTCGAGCTTCATTTCATGCAGAAGACTGCGGCGCGGCCGGTCATTGCGCCGCCGGACGTCCCGGCGGAGCGGGTCGCGATCCTGCGCAAGGCGTTTGCCGCGCTCGCCCACGATAAGGAGTTCCTGGCGGACGCCGAGAAGAGCAAGGTCGAATTCGATTTCGTTCCGGGCGAGGAGATCGACAAGGTCGTGGCGCTGGTCGCCGCGACACCGGCGGACGTCGCCGATCGTTACGCCAAGGCGTTCGGGCCGCCGAAATGATCGGCTACGGATGAACCCGTCGCGCGGCGTGCCTGCGGCTCAATTGGTATCTTCGACGTCGGTGTCCGGACGATCGCTGCCGGCGGCCGTCTCGGTGTGCCAGCGGCCTTTCTCGTCCTCATATTCGATGACCTCGGTGTGCCCGGGCAGACGCTGCTCGGCCGCGGCCGTGCGCGCCGCCGCAAGCGCCGCCTCGTGCGTCGGAAACGGCTCCGAGAAAACGCCGTTGACCGTGTACGCCCAGCCGTCGTCGTGACGGACGATCCGATATGTGACATGCGACATGGTTGCACCCGTCGGGTGATAGCGTAAAGCGTAGCACAGGGAGCGGATGGGCGCAGCATGATCCGCCACTGCACGAGGCCGCGAGCATAACAGAGGAAGTAAAGTAACGACCCGTAGCCCGCATGAGCGCAGCGAAATGCGGGAGCTGACATGGACCAAGGCCGTGCGCGAGGCGCGCGAGGCCCTCTGTCCGCGGTCGGGCGAACGGGCCACCGGCGTGGTAGGATACGGGTTGCGTGATTTCGGAGATGAAATGTCACCATGACCGGATATTTGCCGGGCGATCCTCGATATGGATTGAGCGGGGAGGCGCTG
>CBFGVM010000543.1:0-2426 GCA_965652015.1 uncultured Alphaproteobacteria bacterium | reverse complement strand
CTCTGTGCGCGTGCAGAGCTCCGGCGCCGAGCTCATCTTCACCCGACTAGGCAAGGAGTACGGCGCCAACCTCCATGCCGTCGACGTGGTCAATACTGCGGACCTGGCGCACTGCCTCACGTGGAAGCGCAGCGGCTGGCTGGCGCCGTACATGCCGGAGGAGGTCGCGAAGCACTTCGAGCCGAAATACTACGACCCGGATGGGCTGCACATTACGACGCGGATCCTGATCTCTCCGTTCGGCTACAACACCAACCTAGTCAAGAAGGAGGAGGCGCCGAAGAGCTTCAAGGACCTGCTCGATCCGAAATGGGCGGGAAAGCTGGTCAAGGCGCATCCGGCCTACAGCGGCACGATCATGAACGCGACCTTCCAGACCGCGCGCGATCTCGGCTGGGAGTATTTCGAGAAGCTTGCCAAGCAGCGGGTGCTGCAGGTCCAGTCGGCAACCGACACGCCCAAGAAGATCGCGCTCGGCGAACGCGCGGTCATGGTCGACGGCGCGGGCTATCTCGTCATCCGCTACAAAGAGGAAGGCCAGCCGGTCGAGATCGTCTATCCGGAGGAGGGGACGCCGGTTGCCGCCGCGCCGAGTGCGGTGTTCAAGCGGGCGCCCAATCCGAACGCCGCGCGCCTGTTCCAGAATTGGATGCACTCGCGCGAGGCTCAGCAGCTTCTGGTCGATTGGGCCCGCCAGTATTCGCCGCATCGACAGACGGTGGAAAAACCCGGCGTTCGCAAACTCTCCGACATCAAGCTGATGCAAGAGGATGCGGACGGCGTCGACAAGACGAGCGAGGAGATCAAGGCGCGCTACGCGCAGATCTTCAAGGTGTGATGGGTTTTCGCCAAGTCAGGTCGTAGGGTGGGCAAAGGCGCACAAATCAGCGCTCTGGTGAACACGTTACGGTGCGCCTTTGCCCACTGTCTCGCGTGGGCACGGCGCTGCGTCGAATGCATGGCGACGGCTATATCTTTGCCCGCGCCTTTGCCCACCCTACGTGCGGGCGCTTCCGCGTCGCGGAATGAGTGAGGCTCATGGCCATTGCACTGCCCGCGCTCGACGCCGCCCGCCCGCACAAGATCGACCTTTCCTGGCCGATCCTGATCCTGTTCGCGGCGCTGCTGTGCGTGCTGATCATTCTGCCGATGTCGTGGCTCTTCTACTACAGCCTCGTCGATCGCAGCGGCGCCTTTACCCTCGACAACTTCAAGACCCTGGTCACCGATCCCATCTTCGTCGATCCGCTGATGACGACGGTGATCCTAGCGACGAGTTCGAGCGTCATCTGCTGCGCGTTCGCCGCGCCCATGGGCTGGCTCGTCGCACGCACCGATATTCCATTACGCCGCACCATACGCGCGCTCGTCACGGCCTCGTTCGTGACGCCGCCGTTCCTCGGCGCGATCGCCTGGGAATTGTTGGCTGCGCCCAATAGCGGCCTGCTCAACAAGGTCTATCGGACGATAACGGGCGCGCCGCAGGACGAGCATCTGTTCAACATCTATTCGCTCGGCGGCCTGATCTTCGTCATCTCCTCCTATACCTTCCCTTACGTGTTCGTGCTGCTCGCGAACACGCTCGACCGCATTCCCGGGGACCTCGAGGATGCCTCCTCCATTCTCGGCGCTCGTACCTGGACGACGGCCCGGCGCATCACGATTCCGTTGGCGCTGCCGGCGCTGCTTGCCGGCGCGATCGTCGCCTTCCTGCAGGCGATGACGCTGTTCGGCTCACCGGCGATTCTGGCGATTCCCGCCGGCTTCCACACGATGACCACCAAAATCTGGAGTCTGTTCAATTATCCCCCGAAGCCCGAGCTTGCGGCGGCGGCTTCGGTGCCGCTCCTCGTGCTCACCGTCGCGTTGTTGCGCGCCGAGCACCTCATCCTCGGGCGGCGCGGCTATTCGGTGGTCAGCGGAAAGCAGGGCGACCCGCGGCTGATCCGGCTCGGCGCGCTCAAATGGGCGGCGCTTGCCTTGGTCTTTCTCGTCCTTATGTGTCCGGTGTTTTTGCCCTATGGCGCGCTGCTCAATGCCACGTTCTCCCGCGTCGCCACCTCGTTCGTAACATTCGACAATTTCACGTTGCACAACATCCATTTCGTATTCTTCGAACTGTCGGCCACTCAGCTCGCCGTGAAGAACACCTTCCTGCTTGGCGTGGCCTCGGCCACTGTCGGCACGATCATGGCGTTGGTGATCGCCTATGTGACCACCCGCCGTGCCATCCGGGGCTATCGCGCGCTCGGCTTTCTCGCGACCGCGCCGGTCGCCATTCCCGGCATCGTGCTTGGGGTGGGCTTGTTCCTGAGCTATGCGCGGCCGCCGCTCGTGCTTTACGGCACGCTGTGGATCCTGCTGCTCGCTTTCGTCACCATCGCGCTGCCCGCCGCCTACCAGCAGCTGCAATCGGCCTTTCGCTC
>CBFGVM010000542.1:0-2429 GCA_965652015.1 uncultured Alphaproteobacteria bacterium | reverse complement strand
CGTCCCCGCCCCGACCAGGAAACGCGCCATCACCTCGATCGGCTTCTGGGTGGCGGAGAGCCCCACGCGCAACAAGCGATCACCGCACAGCACCGCCAAGCGTTCGAGCGAAAGCGCCAAGTGGGTGCCGCGCTTGTTGGCGGCGAGCGCATGGATTTCGTCGACGATCACGGTGCGGGTGGTCGCCAGCATCGAGCGTCCCGAGTCCGAGCCGAGCAGGATGTAGAGCGATTCCGGGGTGGTCACCACGATGTGCGGGGGGCGGCGGCGCATGCGATCACGCTCGCCGGGCGGCGTATCGCCGGTGCGCACCCACGTGCGGATGTCCACGTCCGGTAGGCCTTGCCCCTTAAGGCTCTCGCGGATGCCCGCCAGCGGCGCTTCCAGATTGCGCTGGATGTCATTCGACAGCGCCTTGAGCGGCGAGACATAGACGATCTGGGTCTCGTCCTTGAGGCCACCATTGAGTCCTTGCCGCACCAGACCGTCGATGGCGGCGAGAAACGCCGCGAGCGTCTTGCCCGATCCGGTCGGCGCGGCAATCAGGACATGCTGGCCGGCCTGGAAGGCGGGCCACGCCTGCGCCTGTGCCGCGGTGGGCGCAGCGAAGCTGCGGTCAAACCACGCGGCCACAGCGGGATGAAACGAAAAACTTGGTGTCATGGAACCGGAATATCGCGAAGCCGGATGATAGGATACAGCCCGCGGCGACGATGTGCGCGAAATATGGTTTCGGGCGGGCGGAATCAATCCACTGACATGGGTTGTGATCTGGCGCTGCGCCGGCACCCCCGCGACTTCGGTCGCGCTCGCGTGCTATAGGTCGAGGCCGGCGAAGGCCAAGGAGACGAACATGCCCCGTCACGCCCGCTACGTGCCCCACGGCGTCATTCCGGCGGTGCTGCTGCCGTTCAACGATGATCTGTCCATCGACGAAAAGGGCTTCCGCGCCCATTTGCGCGACGTGGCGGCCACCAAGGGCATCTCCGCCATCACCATCAATGCGCACTCGACCGAGGTCGCCTCCGTGAGTTTCGAGGAGCAACGGCGCGTGCTCGCCATCGCCCAGGAGGAGATCGGCGACCGGCTGCCGCTAGTGAACGGGGTATGGGCGGACGGCAGCATTGAAGCGGCGAGGATCGCCCGCATGGCGGCGGACGGCGGCGCCTCCGCGCTACTGATCTTCCCGCCCGCGCCCTTCACTTTGGGTCAATCGCCGCCGATGGTGCTCGCGCATTTCAAGCGCATCGCGGATGCGACCGACCTGCCTCTGATCGTCTTCCAGTATCCGCTCGCCACCGGCCAGGGCTACCCGATCGATACGCTGCTCAAGATGGTCGACGAGGTACCAAGCATCCGCGCCATCAAGGACTGGGCGGGCAATGTCGCGCAGCACGAAATGCATATCCGCACGCTGCAGAACCTGCCGCGGCCGGTCAATGTGCTCACCACCCACAGCGCTTGGTTGCTGAGTTCGCTCGTGCTCGGCTGCAACGGCCTGCTCTCGGGCAGCGGTAGCGTGATTACCGATCTGCAGGCGCAGCTGTTCCATGCGGTCCAGGCGAACGACCTCGCCGAGGCGCGCCGGCTCAACGACCGCATCTATCCGCTGGCGCGGGTGTTCTACGCCGATCCCTGGGCCGACATGCACAACCGCATGAAGGAGGCGCTAGTGCTGCTGGGGCGCCTGCCGCGGGCGGTGGTGCGGCCGCCGCTGGTCAAGCTCTCCGACGCGGAGGTCGACCGCATCCGCGCGGCGCTGGTGGAGGCGGGCCTGCTCGGGGCGAAAGCGCGCGACGCGGCCTGAGTCCCGGCAAGCGTCAAGCTGTAGTAAACGTCTCGTAAATGTCTCCGACGCCTCAGGCAGATGATCGGTTGTGGCGCCGGGTCGCCTGCTTCGCTTCATGGCGCGCCGCGGATTCGGCCGGCCGACGCTTGATTCGCTCGAGGCTTTTGCCCAGATTGCGCCGCCCGTAGGACAAGACGATGAACCGCGCAGTGAGCCCCACCGGCAGTCGCCGGATCAACTGGCAGAACGTGCTGACCGTGATCAGCGCGGCGATTCTGATCGGCGCCGAAGTCTTTGGCGCCGCGTTTGCCGGCGGCTGGGCGGTCGCCAGCTACTTGGATTTAGGGCCGTACGGCGTGCATATCATGCAAGGCATCTTCTTTGTCTGCGGCATCGCCGTGATGGTCGCCTTCATCCGCAACGCCCAGCGCGTGGAGCCGTTCACCACCCGCAGCTGACCTGCCGCCGCCACGAATTTCGCGAGGACGATGCCTCGGCGGTCTGCCGCCGGTGGCGGTGGCAGAAAAAAATTCTTGTCAAGTGCGCTTACATCGCTTATGTGCGCAATCGCCCAATTTCGCACGTGCCTGTGGCCGTGTGTCGGTCGGTGGGCATCCGGACAAGAGGCCGGACAGCCGCC
>CBFGVM010000541.1:0-2437 GCA_965652015.1 uncultured Alphaproteobacteria bacterium | reverse complement strand
CGTACCATCCTCAAAGCGCCGCCGATCCTGGTGCTCGACGAGGCCACCTCAGCGCTCGACAGTCACACCGAGAAGGACATCCAGGACGCGCTCGAGCGCGTCTCCCAGAATCGCACCACGCTCGTTATCGCGCATCGGCTCTCGACCATTGTCGGGGCCGACGAGATCATCGTGCTCGATCAAGGGACGATCGTCGAGCGCGGCACCCATCATCAGCTCCTGGTGAGGGGCGGGCTCTATGCCAGCATGTGGAACCGCCAGCGCGAGGCTGCGGCGGCGCGTGAAAGGCTGGCGCTGGTCGACGACGAGGTCGCTGCGCCGAACCGCAATCCGCCGACGGTGGACGAGGCCGATGTGCCGGTGGACAAGGAGCTCTCGGGCCCGCCGATCGAGCGCGCGGACGCAGCGGAGTAGACATGTCAGTTCTCGCCTCGATCCGCTCGCAGCTGGCGCCGGTTCACCGCGAGGGCGTCCCGTTCATCGGCGTCTTTGCCGTGGTGAGCCTGCTGCTGTTGTGGGTGTGGCCGCCGCTCGGCTGGCTCGGCGTGCTGGCGACGCTCTGGTGCGCCTATTTCTTCCGCGACCCCGCGCGCGTGACGCCCCTGCGCGAGGGCATCGTCGTTGCTCCCGCCGACGGGCGGGTGAGCCGCGTCGTCGACGCGGTGCCGCCGAAGGAGCTGGAATTGGGCGAGCAGCCGCTGCCGCGCGTGTCGATCTTCATGAGCGTGTTCGATTGCCACGTAAACCGCAGCCCGCTTGCCGGCAAGATCGAGCGCATCATCTATCACGCAGGCGCCTTCGTCAGCGCCGACCTCGACAAAGCGAGCGAGAGCAACGAGCGAAACTCGCTGCTCATCACGAGCGAGGGGCGGCGCATCGGCATGGTGCAGATCGCGGGATTGGTGGCGCGCCGGATCGTCTGTTTCGTGCGCGAAGGTTCGACGGTCGCCGCCGGTGAGCGCATCGGCATGATCCGGTTCGGCTCGCGCGTGGACGTGTACTTACCCCCAGGCGCGCGGCCGCTGGTCGCCGAAGGGCAGACCGCGATCGCTGGCGAGACGGTCATTGCCGATCTCGCCGCCGGCGCGGCGCAACGCAGCTTCCGGGTCGATTAAGTTATTAATGAACAATGATTAATCGGCCTCGACTCTGGCGGCGCTGCAAACCATCCGCTATAATTGGCGTCATGCCGTTCTCCTCATTCGACCGCGATCGTTTCGAACGCAAGCGCCCGCGCTTCCGCTACATCCCGGTGCGCACGCTGTTGCCTAACCTGATCACGCTGCTTGCGCTGTGCGCGGGAATAACGGCGATCCGCCTTGCGGTCGAGGACAAGCTCGAATGGGCGGTCGCGGCGATCGTCTTTGCGGCAATGCTCGACGGCATCGACGGCCGCCTCGCGCGCATGCTCAAGGGCACCTCGCGGTTCGGCGCCGAGCTCGACAGCCTTGCCGATTTCGTGAATTTCGGCGTTGCGCCGGCCCTGATGCTCTATTTCTGGGGGCTGCAGGAGCTCGGACATCTGGGATGGATCGTCGCGATGCTGTTTGCGATTTCGACGGGCCTGCGCCTCGCCCGCTTCAACGTGATGATCGATGATCCCAACAAGCCGGCCTGGGCAGCAAAGTTCTTCATGGGCATGCCGGCACCGGCCGGTGCCATCACCGTGCTGCTGCCGATCTACCTCTATTTCCTCGGCGTGCCGCGCCTGCCCGGCACCGCGCATCTCACCTTGGTTTATACGTTCGCCATTGCCGTGCTGATGGTCTCGCGGCTGCCGGTGTTCTCCGGCAAGCGCGTGGGCAAGCGAGTCGCGCCCGAGATGGTGTTGCCGGTCTTTGTCATGGTGATGCTGTTCTTCGCGCTACTGATCGCGTACCCCTGGAAGGTGCTCACGATCGGCACCGTGTGCTATCTCGCAAGCCTGCCGTTCGGCTACCTGTCGTATCGACGCCACGAGCGCAAGGATGCGGCAGGCGCTGCGGCGGCGAGCGTGCCCGCCGGCGCGCATGGCCGAGCGCGCAGCGAGGCGCCGCCGCTGTCGCCGGGTCCTGGCGAGCATCCCGACGATCCCGACCGGCCGCCGGGTCATGGCGAGCACCCCGACGATCCCGACCGGCCCGCCCGCCTCAACTGAAGGCGCAGCCCGGATCGAGCGAAGCGAGATCCGGAATTCTTACAGCAACGCAAGGCGGTCCCGCATTTCGCTGCGCTCAATGCGGGCTACGACGCTCGGCCTCATGCTGAGGGCGTAGGGCGGGCAACGCGCAGTTCCCGCAATTGCGCGCGGGCAAATCGCACGCCCTTGTCGCCTACGTAGCGACGATACGAAAGGCGATTTTGCCCAGCCCTACGGTCGCCCGGCGTCAGCTCGGTAGCGGATGTCCCGGCATGAGATCGTAAGGGTGCTTCCAGCCCGGCAGCGCCTTGATGCGGT
>CBFGVM010000540.1:0-2439 GCA_965652015.1 uncultured Alphaproteobacteria bacterium | reverse complement strand
CGGAAATGGCAATCCCGGATTTCGCTGACGCTCATCCGGGCTACAATCCTCAATGAGTTTGGTGACCTAATCCGCAAGCCGCAGCACCGCATGCAGCAGCACGGAGGCGCCGGCGTTGAGGTGCTCGGGCTCGGTATATTCACGAACATTGTGGCTCAATCCGTCGACACTCGGCACGAAAATCATAGTCGCCGGACAGAGCCGTGCCATCATTTGCGCATCGTGACCGGCGCCGGATGGAAGTCGCCGGCAGGAAAGCCCCAGCTCGTGCGCCGTCGTTTCGATGAGCGAAACCATCTCGGCCGGAAACGCGACGGGCTCGAAGCGCGCGAGGCTGCGCGTAGTGATTGCCATTTGTTCCTGAACGGCGAGGCGATCGAGAAAGCCGGCAAGCTGTCGTTCGGCCTCTTGCAGCAGGCTCTCGTCGGGGTTGCGCAAGTCGACCGCGAGGAGCGCCCGCTCCGCGATCACGTTCACGAGGTTGGGGTAAAGCTCGATACGGCCGACCGTCCCCTTCTGGTGCCCGCCCATGCTTTGCGCCAGGCGGCGCACGAACAGTGCGATCTCGGCGGCCGCGCAGGCGGCATCGCGCCGCAGATGCATCGGCGTCGTACCGGCATGCGCGGAGCGACCGGTGATCGAGACTTCCGTCCAGGAGAGTCCGGTGATGCCCTCCACCGCCCCGATGACGAGATCTTCGCTCTCCAGCACAGGCCCTTGTTCGATGTGCAGCTCCAAGTATGCATGCGGCGTGAGAAAGCCGGGCCTCGCATCGCCGACATAGCCGATGCGCCGCAACTCCTCGCCGACCGTTGCGCCGTCGATGCCGCGCACGGCATAGGCATCGTCGAGCGCAAGCCCGCCGACATAGACAAGGCTTCCCATCGCGTAAGGCGCAAAGCGCGATCCCTCTTCATTGGTGAAGGCGACGAGGGCCAGCGGCCGGCGCGTGGCGCGGCCTGCATCGTTGAGCGCCGCGCATGCCTCGAGCCCCGCCAGCACGCCGTAGAGACCGTCGTAGCGGCCGCCGGTCCCGACGGTATCGATGTGCGAGCCGAACATCACGGGCGGCAAATCTTCGCTGCCGCCGCGCACGCCGACGATGTTGCCGATGGCGTCGATCGTTACGACCAGGCCAAGCTCGCGCATCCAGCGCACGAGCAGATCGCGGCCGGCGCGGTCTTCGTCAGTAAGCGCAAGCCGGCAATTGCCGCCGCCGGGTAAGGCGCCGATCTGATTGAATGTATCGAGCCGGCGGAGCAGGCGGTCGAGGTCGATTCGAGGCGATGTCGTCATTCCATTTCCACCGCTCATTTCCGCCCGTGCACGCCCTTGTGCTGGCAATCCTGTGCATAATACCCCTCCTGAAGCAGGGGCCGTGACATGAATTTCGGCATCACGCTGTCCAACCGGGCGGTGCCACTCGGGCTTTGCAGCGCCCGCGATCTGCTCGCGCTCGCCGATGCGGTCGAGGCATGTCCAGTGCTGGACTCGGTGTGGTGCGGCGATGCGTTGTTCGTCAATCCTCGCGTCGACGCATTGACGTTGCTCGCGGCGGTCGCGGGACGCACCGAACGGGTGCTCATCGGCCCGGCCTGCATGGGCTCGTTCGCGCTGCGCAACCCGCTCGTCTTCGCCTATGAATGGGCCTCGCTCGACGTCTTGTCGAACGGCCGCACGCGGCTGGTCGTGTGTGCCGGCGGCGGCGCGGGGCCGGTGTGGGAAGCGGAGACGGCCGCGCTTGGGATCGCCCCAGGCGAACGGCGCAAACGGATGGTCGAGAACATCCATGTCCTGCGGCACCTCTGGACGAAGGACAACGAGCCGTTCGCGGGCCAATTCACCAGCTTCTCCGACGTCACGCTCGAACCGAAGCCGGTGCAATCGCCGTGTCCGATCTGGCTGGCGACGAATGCGCAGCGGCTCGCGCGCGGGCAGGCCGATTCCGGCGGATCGGAGCTTGCGCTCACGCGCGTCGCCAAGATGGCGGACGGGTGGATGACGCATTCCGTCGGCCCGGACGCCTTCAAGCGCTCATGGGAATTCATTCTGCGGACCGGCCGTGAGAGCGGCCGCGACATGTCGCGCTTCGACAACATCCTTTACCACCATATCAACGTGAACGCGGACAAGCAGGAGGCGCTCGCCGATTCCAAGAAATTCCTCGACCTCTACTATTCCGCCGATTACACCAAAGCGCGGCTCGAATCCTGGCTGACCTACGGCTCGCCGCGCGAATGCACCGAGCACATCAAACGCTTCAAGGCGTCGGGCTGCCGGCGCATCACCTTTCGCATTTCCACCATGAGTGATCCGATGGAGCAATTCCGACGATTGGTCGAAGACGTGCTGCCGTACGTCGATTAGGCCATGCTGCATTCGTAGCCCGCATGAGCGAGGCGAGATGGGGCAGCCCCGGATGTCGCTTCGCTCATCCGG
>CBFGVM010000539.1:0-2481 GCA_965652015.1 uncultured Alphaproteobacteria bacterium | reverse complement strand
GTGGGCTAATTGGAGGGTAAGTACTTCTACGGATGGTTCTTTTGATTGAAATCAAGGACCAATGCAAATGCGTCGGCCTACGCCACAAAAAACAAGAGGGTCAGAGGATGCAACCAAATGAAGCGAGTATGCGCTCGACATTCGCCTACGCGGCTCTGGTTACTCTCGCCCAACTACTTTCGATGGCCACGGCTCTCGCTGGCGTCGTTTACGATCCCGCATCCGGTATCCCGCGGCTCACGCCGGATGAGCCCTTTGCATTGACCAGCGTTCGCGCTCCGCAAGGAGCGCTCGCGGACAACTGGCAGCTGGCGCTGGCAGACATCGACTCGGACCTCGCCATTCTGTCCGACTGTCGTGCCCGGCCGGATCGATGCCTTTCGCCGGTGGCTGGTCGTTTTCTGAACATTGTGGAGCGCGCCCGCCCCTATGAAGGCTTTGCAAAACTCGCAATGATCAATAGCGGCGTGAACGCCGCGATCCTGCGCGACGCTGTCCAACGCGCGGGAGTCGCCGAGTCATGGCCTACGGCGCTCGCAACCTTCAGCGCCGGTCGCGGCGTGTGCATGCACTTCGCGATTGCGAAGTACACAGCGCTGCTGCTCGGCGGCTGGCCGGCAAACGACATACGGCTCGTCATTGTGTGGCCCGACCGCGCCGAGCGGCCCCATATGGTGCTGGCTGCCCGCCATAGCGGCCACTGGTACCTCCTCGACAACCTGCGCTCAGCCGTGGTCATCGACGGCAAGGCGACGAATTACATTCCGTTGTTTGTTCTTGATTATCGCGGGGCCCGCGAACTCGGCCGGGCCGAGTCGGTCGATACTCCGCTTCGCTCGCGTGATGTACGAATGAATGCTCACGTTGCGCCGGCCATCAGGCTCGAAGCTGTCGGGGTTCACTGAGGACAACGAACGGCCGGAAGATCGAATATGGCGTATCGGATAACGACGGGACGGAAGGCCATTAAGCGGGCTGCCACACTCACTGCAGCAATGGCGATGCTGTCCTTGCCCGCGACCGATGTTCTCGCGCAGGAGAGCCAGCGGGTGTTTTTTGCAGCCTCTGCGGAAAACACCAAATATACGCAGCAACTCGTGATCGAGGTGGGCGACGTCCCCGGGCATCACGTGCGTCTTTTCGAAATCCGCCGCACCTTTCCCAACGACCCGCCCATCATCGGCGGACTGGCGTTGAAGGAGGAATGGTTCCGCGGTACGAGCGACTACACCGATAACAACGGCCCCGCGAGCTTCTACGGCGTTTACGTGCTGGAAAACGGCGACAAGTTCTTCACCTATTCGACCGCCATCTCGCGGAAGGCCGGCGCAGGCCTCTCCGCCGTCACAGTCGGACGTATCACCGGCGGCACGGGAAAATTCGCGAACATGCGAGGCACGATTTACACGGTGCGCACGGCCGACCCTGCAGCCGGGATCAACGAGGGGCAGACCGAGATCGAGTACGCACTCGGCCTCGAAACCGACGCGAGAGACGCAAGAAAAGAGTCTCCGCGGTCGCCGACCGCTCGACCGGGCCAACGATAGTATCCTTCGGCCGAGCGTAGCCCGCCTCCGCCCGAAGCGCGTTCACGTTCCTCCATAGCCCGCAACCTTCGGCCGCCCGCTTCCCGCGCGGCGCAAGCTGCGCTATCTCACCCTGGACACAACGGCTCTGCGATGCGAGCCGGGTATTCAGGGAGGCCCTGATGCGGGACATCGGCCATTTTATCGGCGGCAAACGCGTGGCGGGCACATCCGGCCGCAGCGGCGACGTCTTCAACCCCAACACCGGCGAGGTGCAAGCCAAGGTCGCCTTCGCCAGCAAAGCGCAAGTGGAAGAGGCCATCGCCAACGCCGAAGCTGCGCAACCGGCCTGGGCCGCGATCAACCCGCAGCGCCGGGCGCGCGTGCTGTTCAAGTTCCTCGAGCTGGTGCAGAAGGAATTCGACAGCCTTGCCAAGCTCCTCTCCTCCGAGCACGGCAAGACCATCGCCGACTCCAAGGGCGACATCCAGCGCGGGCTCGAAGTGGTCGAGTTCGCCTGCGGCATCCCGCATCTCTTAAAAGGGGAATTCAGCGAGAGCGCCGGGCCGGGCATCGACCTGTTCTCGCTGCGTCAGCCGCTCGGGGTCGTCGCCGGCATCACGCCGTTCAACTTCCCGGCCATGATCCCGATGTGGAAGTTTGCGCCTGCGCTCGCCTGCGGCAATGCCTTCATTCTCAAGCCGTCGGAGCGCGATCCGTCGGTGCCGATGCGGCTCGCCGAGCTCCTCGTCGAAGCCGGTCTGCCGGCCGGCGTGCTCAACGTCGTCAACGGCGACAAGGAAGCGGTGGACACGCTGCTCACCGATCCGCGGGTGCGCGCGATCGGCTTCGTCGGCTCCTCCGCAATCGCGGAATACATCTACACGACCGGCTGCGCGCACGGCAAACGCGTGCAGTGCTTCGGCGGCGCCAAGAACCACATGGTGGTGATGCC
>CBFGVM010000538.1:0-2481 GCA_965652015.1 uncultured Alphaproteobacteria bacterium | reverse complement strand
AGCGATTTGTTTTACGTGGCTGCAAGCCGGCCGGCTCAAATGACCACGGGATAAATATTCTCTAGCGCGGTCGATGTCTTTCAGTCAAGGCAGCCATCGGCTAGTAACCTTGAATCCAGCACTTAATGTTTGGGCGTCATCGGGGGGCTTTGCGTCTTGTCGCTCGCCTTGGCAGTCGACCAAAAGGGCATCCTGCCCGACCATATGATCGCGGTGTTGGCGCGCGACGGCGCTATTCTACGCGCCTACGACCTCGTCTCCGATCAGATCCAGCCTGCAAGTCTCGATCTGCGCCTCGGCGAAGTGGCTTACCGCGTGCGCGCCAGTTTTTTGCCGGGTCCGGACGCGACGGTTGCCGAGCGCATCGACGAACTCAAGCTGCACGAGATCGCGCTGGGGGATGGCGCCGTGCTCGAAACCGGTTGCGTCTACATCGTGCCGCTGATCGAAAGTCTGGCCTTGCCCGATGACATCGCCGCCGCCGCCAATCCCAAAAGCTCGACCGGCCGGCTCGACGTCTTCACCCGCGTGATCGCCGACGAGACCCGCGGCTTCGATCACATCTCGGCGGGCTATCATGGCCCGCTTTACGCCGAGATCAGCCCGCGCACATTTCCAGTGCTGGTGCGCGAAGGCTCGCGCCTGTCGCAAATCCGCTTCCGTCGCGGCAACGCGCTGCTCGACGCCGAAACCTTACGCGCGCTCCACGGACGCGAGCGTTTGGTGGATGACGACGACGCCGACGTCAGCGAAGGGATCGCAGTGGGCGTTGATCTTTCTGGGCTCGGCCCCGACGGCCTCGTGGGCTACCGCGCCAAACGCCACACCGGCGTTATCGACGTCGAGCGCCGAGCGGGCTACGACGTCGCCGATTTCTGGGAACCGATGCGCTCCCGTAAGCAGCGCAATCTCATTCTCGACCCCGGCGAGTTCTACATCCTCGCCTCGAAAGAGGCCGTTCAGGTGCCGCCCGACTACGCCGCCGAGATGGTGCCGTTCGACCCGTTAGTGGGCGAGTTTCGTGTGCACTATGCCGGCTTCTTCGATCCCGGCTTCGGCTACGCGGGCGCCGGTGGACGCGGGGCTCGCGCGGTGCTGGAGGTGCGCTCGCGCGAAGTGCCATTCATCCTCGAACACGGCCAGATCGTGGGACGGCTCGTTTACGAAAAGATGCTGGCGCGACCGCACTCGCTTTACGGGGAGCGCATCGGCTCGAACTACCAGGCGCAAGGGCTCAAGCTGTCGAAGCACTTTCGCACGTGATCGGATCTCTTGCCTGCGGATGAGCGCACGCCGCGCCCTCGTGGCTTAACGCCGCGACAACCGGTCCTTTCCGCAAGGGCTCCCGTTGCAGACGCCCCAAGGAATTGTTTCCGAAGGCGTTGGTTTGTGAACCACTTCACACAGGACGGGAACTTTTGGGTGCAGGCTCGAGTCGAGGCATGCGGCGTTTGTCGCCGAGAGAAAAGAAACCGCGTCGGGCGTGGGCCAAAGAAATCCAGTGCGCGGGCGTGCCCGGAGAGGGTGCCATGAAACGGATAGCGATGGTTGCGCTGACGACCGCGGCGCTGCTGCTGGGCTTGGCAGCGGCGCCCACAGGCGATGCGCGGGCGGAGCGCAGAATCCAGCTCGCCTTCAACGTCGAGCCGGCGGACTCCAGGTACACCCAACAGCATGTGATCGACGTGGGAGACGTGCCCGGCCATCAGCTTCGGCTTTTCGAGGTTCGCCGCACCTATTCCAACCCGCTCGTGATCAACGGACTCAAGATCGTGGAGTCGTGGACGCGCGGCGTCTCCGACTACACCAACAACAATGGACCGGCCGTCGTCTATCACGTGTATGTCGCGGAAAACGGCGACAAGTTCTTCGTGCAGAGCTCGACCCTGGCGGTGCAAAACCCGGGCTCGACGGCGTTCACCGCCACCACGTTCGGGCCCATCAGCGGCGGCACAGGCAGGCTCGCTGCACTCCAGGGGTTTGTGCGAATGTCGATAACGGCCGATCCCACGGTAGGGCTGAACGAGACGCAGATTGAACTCGAATATTGGCTTTCACGGTAGCGCGGTTGCGACTTCCTCATCGCGTGAACTGCGCGGATTTTCGGATTGCTTTCCAAACGCTGACGTCGCCTCGTGTTTGATCCATCCAGCGAGCCCGCGCCGGTGTGCCAACGAGCGACATCGCCTCCTGGCTCGCAGGCGAATAAGATCGCCGCACTGATCTGATTGAGCCAATAACCGGCTGGTGTGGCGGCGACCGGCTCATCGGACATAATAAGCCGCAGCGAGGGGAGGACTGCCATGCGACGGACTGCCGTATTGGGCCTGATCCTGGCGCTGACCGCGGTCGTCGGCGTGCCGCCCGGGCGTGCGGGTGATTTTCCCTCGCAGCCCATCCGCCTGATCATCGGCTTCCCGCCGGGTTCGGCGGCCGATATCACCGCCCGCGTCGTCGGCAATGCCATGAGCGAGGCGCTCG
>CBFGVM010000537.1:0-2483 GCA_965652015.1 uncultured Alphaproteobacteria bacterium | reverse complement strand
GGACGGATCACTCGCCGCTGTGACATTCATTACCGAATTCACCGAATACTATGAGGCGCTCGCGCAAGTCGGCGCCGCGGCGCTGAAGGAAGAGATCAAGCGGCTCAATCCGGGGGCGAATGCAACCGACCGCGAGCTTTTCGGAGACAACTTCGATCCCGATGCGGCGAGCCCGCGTGCGCGGGCGGCTCGGTTCGTCCGCCATTTGCGACGCAACCCTTGGAACAACGGCGAACGCGGAATTCTCTGCTTGACTCATGGCTCCAACACGATGGGGGCATTGTTCGGACTGCTCGGCGCGTGCGGTGTGCCAAAGAATATCGATCCAACCGCGATGTGCGGCAGCGTAGGTGACGCGTGCGTGCCGGGCCGCAATTCGGATCCGGCCGTGTGCAGCACGGCGCAAAGATTGGCAAGCGCCAACCGTTCGTTCGCGCCGCAGGATCCATGCGGCATCCGGATCGAGGGCCTCGATCGTGCCGGCCGCTGGACGATCGATGGGCAAGTTGTCGACATCAACGATCCCGCCGGCAATCGAGGCGTCTGGACGATCGTGCGCAATGGGCGTCGCGCCGTGTTCAAGTTTCAGGGCGACGTGCGGCTCGATGGTGCGAGGATCGAAACGGGCGCGCAATTGGCCACTCAGCTCACTGTCGCCGCCGCGCTCATACACGCACCGAATTCCGCGCTTCCGGAGTGGGCCCGCCCTGGAAACGAACCGGTGCGAGCTCCCATTGTGTAACGGGCATCCAAGGAGGCCGACGTGAAGACGCAGAAAATCGCTTTGCTTGCTGCAGGTCTCACAGCTCTCGCTGGCCCCGGCTTGGCGCAGACAACTCAAGTTTTTTCGTCAAAGGTCGTCAACGGACAAGTCGTTGTCGCGCCGCTATCGGCGGAGGAGAAGGAGCGCCTGCAGGATCCGGTTTTCCGGCTCGTTTTGGCGCAGCGGCCCGATGAGATCAGGCTGGCCAAAATCGAGGAGATGATCCAGCCCGACCGGACCAAGCGGCGAATTTTTGTCGTCGATGAGGAGATCAAGAATCCCCGAACGCCGCAGTCCCGCCGCGCGGTCATTGATTTTCTCGGCAGCAATCAGGGGGTTCAACTCGACAGGAATATCATGCTGTCGCTCAGTTTCAGTTCCGACCGAGTGCCCGAAATCACCGACGTCGAAGCGTGGGGCTGGGACGATAGCAAAGGCGTCTACAACTATTACAAGCTCGATCGTGCCGGCACGCCGACGCGGAGCTGGAAGCTGCGCGCCACATCGGAAAACGCCGATATCCGAACTCCCCAGGAGCGAGAAGGATCCTGCATCGCCTGCCACGTGAGCGGTGCGCCGATCATGAAGGAGCTGCTGTTCCCGTGGAACAACTGGCACTCCAACCGGTCGCAAGCGGCTTACCTGCTCCCGGATACGCCGCCCGACAAGCGTTGGCGGGTCGCGACCGATCCCGGACTTTCCGGCCTCTCCGAGGCGCAAACCCTCGAGGGCGTCATCATGGGATCGATCAAGGGCTTCAACAACCGCCGGTTCGAACAGCTTGTCAGGCGCGTCGACCAGGGCGGCTTCGCGGTAGAGGACGCCAAGCGCGTCTTGCGGCCGCTGTTCGAGACGACCGAGGTCAACTTCATCAGCAACAGCCAGCCCAGCAATTTGCATCCCCTGGGGGACACGCCGCAAACCGGTCCCGCGCAGCCGATCGCCATTCCCAATAGTTTCTTTCTCGCCTCCGCGCTCTTCGGCGGAGGATCGGACCTCGCCGGTTCCGGCGGGCTCGGCATCGCGGAAGCGACGCAATTCCGTTCTGTCGCCGTCATCCAGCCGGCGGAATACAAGGCGTTGATCGAGAAATCCGGCGTTAAGCTCACGACGAGCGAAAATCAAACCCTTCGAGGCGACACACACTTTGCCTGGTTCGCACCCGAAATGGCGTTCGTCGCCAATCACTGGATCGATACACTGTTGCGCGAAAAGGTCGTGACGCCTGCCTTCGTGGCGGCCGTTCTTGCCGCTGACCTTGAGACGCCGATCTTGTCAGCCCCCCGCGAGCGGCTGCTCCAATTCGTACCGGCGAGCTTCAGCGGCACGTCAGGAGAGCCGCACCCCGACCGCCTCACGCGCGACGTGATCGCTCGCCTTGAGGCCGCCAATCCCGCAGCAGGCTCGGTGGAGGCCGATTTCCTGGCCACCCTCAAGTCGCCAAATCCGCTCGACGTCGTCAAAGCGAAAATTGTCGCCTATAAGGACCGCGTCTCGCAGCGGCTCAGCAATCAAAGCACACGCAATGACGAGCTCGAGCGCTTATTCGGACTGTTGATCGCGCGGCGAGAAGCGGTCGAGAGCCATCCCGTGCTTGGAAATCTGATCGAATCCGAGGCGCTGCTACCGTTGCCATAGCCAGGCAGGCGCCGCGAGGCTGAGGTCAGTCGAACACGCTGCCGCTGTTCCCTTCCGGAGGCTGCAATTCCGGGCGCACGCT
>CBFGVM010000536.1:0-2488 GCA_965652015.1 uncultured Alphaproteobacteria bacterium | reverse complement strand
ACCGGCACGGCATCGGCGCCGACATCAGCGAGGATGCGGCAAGCCTGATCGAGCGACGTCGGCCTGACGTAACGGAAGTGCCGAGCCTTCATCGCGTCGTGCGCCCGACCATCAGGCGATCCCCATATGAGCTTCGCGGATCGCCGGGTCGTTGACAAAGCTCGCGGCGGGCCCGTGCTTGGTGACCCGCCCATGATCGATCAGATAGGCGCGATCGGCAAGCTCGAGCGCATTCATCACGTCCTGCTCGACCAGGAGAACCGCGACGCCGGATTTGTTGATCTCGCGCAGCCGCTCGGTCAGAAACTCCACCATGCGCGGAGCAAGCCCAAGCGACAGCTCGTCGATGAGCAACAGGCTCGGCCGCGCCATCAGGCCGCGCCCGATCGCGCACATCTGCTGCTCGCCGCCGGACAGCGTACCCGCGTCCTGCCGCTGCCGTTCCGAGAGGATCGGAAACATCGCGTAGACGCGCTCCAGGTCTGTCGCGATGGCATCCTTGTCCTCGCGCAGATACGCGCCCATCAAAAGGTTGTCGCGCACGCTCATGGCCGAGAAAAGACGCCGCCCCTCCGGCACGTGCGCAATACCGGAGCGCACGAAGTCGGCCGGCGTCGCCTGCGCCATCATCACGCCGCCGACCGCAATCTCACCCGCCTTGACGGGAAGCAGGCCCGAGATGCAGCGCATCAGCGTGGTCTTGCCGGCGCCGTTCGAGCCGATCAGGCAAACGAGCTCGCCCGATGCGACTTCGAGGGTCACGTCCCACAATACCTGCACGTCGCCGTAGCCGGCTTGCAGGTGCGAAACGCGCAGCTTTGGCGCGGCATCGGTCACGGCGCAGCCCCCGACCTGGCGGTCGCATATTTCGAGCCGAGATAAGCCTCGATCACATGTCGATCGCGAACGACGTCGTGCGGCGGACCCTGCGCGATCAGTTGCCCATGGTGCAACACCACCAGGCGCTGCGCGATCGAAAGCACGACTCGCATCAAGTGCTCGATCACGATGATGGTCACGCCGAGGTTTGCGATTGCGCGGATCAGCTCGAGCGCCCCGGCGATCTCGCCCGAATCGAGACCGGCGTTGACCTCGTCGAGCATGAGGAGGCGCGGCTTCATCGCTAAGCTCTTGGCGAGCTCGAGACGCTTGCGTCGCGCCAAGGTCAGCGTGGCCGCCGGCCGATCAGCGAGCTCGGCGAGGCCCGTGAATTCGAGCTGCTGGCGCGCCGCAGCATAGGCGTCGTGCACGCTGCTGGCGCCGCCGGAAAACAGCGCGCCGGCCGCGGCGTTCTCCAGCACCGTCATCTTGGGGAATGGCTGCACGATCTGAAAGGTGCGCGCGAGACCGAGCCGCGCGATCCGGTGCGGCCGCCGGCGTGTGATGTCCTGCCCGTCGAAGCGCACGCGCCCGCTGTTGGCGGGATGCACGCCGGTGATCACGTTGATGAGCGTGGTCTTGCCGGCACCGTTCGGACCGATCAGGCCGACGATTTCGCCCTGCGCGACGGAAAAGCTCACGCCCTCGACCGCATTGAGCCCGCCGAAGCGGCGCGTGACATCGTCCAGCTCGAGCAATGCGCTCATGCCGGCGCTCCCCGTCGGGCGAGACGCTCGCGCAACAGCGGCACGATGCCATTCGGCAGAAATAGGATCAACACGACGATGATGAGGCCGAGCGCCGCCGCGTGGATGGTCAAGAATTTGCGCCAGACAAACTCTTCGAACGCAATGAGGATCAAGGCGCCGATTGCGGGCCCGAAAATGGTGCCGAGCCCACCGAGCATGACCATCACCAACGGCTTGATCGCAAGCAACACATCGAAGACGTCGGGCGGGTCGATGTAGTTGGTCCAGTTGGCGTAGATTGCGCCAGCCATGCCGACGAACACGGCCGAGAGCGAGAACGCGGCGGTCTTGTACGCGTAGGTGTTGATGCCAAGGACATTGGCGGCGTCCTCGTTCTGCTGAATGCAGCGCAAGCCGAAGCCGAGCTTGCTGCGCTGGACGACGATTGCAGTCGCGGTGCACAGAAAGGCCAGTGCCAGCATGGCAAAGAAAAAGAACTGCGCTTGCGCGCCAACGGAGATGCGCATGATGGGCAGGTTCAGCCCCATGCCGCCGCCGGTGAAGTTCGGCGTCGTGTTGACGATCTCCCGCAGCATCTCCGCCACGACGAGGGTGGCGATCGCGAAATAGTGCCCGCGCAGATGCAGGATGGCGCCGCCGATGAAGGCTGCGAACAGCATGGCGATCAGACCGGCGCAGCCCCAGGCCGCGATCGCCGGCAGGCCATGGAGCTGCAGGATCGCCGATGCATAGGCGCCGAGCCCGAAGAAGGCGGCAGTCGCGAACGACGGATAGCCGGCCATCCCGCCGATGAAGTTCCAGGACTGCGCCAGCACCGCGTACATGCAGGTGATGGTCGCAAGCCGCAGCATGTAATTGTTGCCGGCGAGCGGCAGCGCCGCCATGAGCGCGATGACGAC
>CBFGVM010000535.1:0-2494 GCA_965652015.1 uncultured Alphaproteobacteria bacterium | reverse complement strand
TTTCGAGGCGGAAGCACGGCTCGAACGCCATCCCCTGAAGCGACGCGCACCACGACTCACCGCGCACCCGCAACGTTCCCGCCGGCAGCCATACCGAGCGTACCGGTCCCGTGCCGCGGACCTGGAGGGTGCCGATCACCGAACCGTCGCCGTAAATGCGCCCCGCGCCGCGCGAGCCGTCGAAGCAGTTGAACGCGAAAAGCTTGCCGGCGACGAAGCGCCGCGCCGCCTCCGGGCCCAGCACTTCCGCCTGCGCCGTGACGGCCGCCAGCAACGTCACGACCACAATTGCGAACCGCGCAATCATATCCCCTCCCCCGTTACCGCCGCCGCGGCGACCGTAACCGCCCGTTAACCATATGAATCAGGCGCGACTTTGCCGGATTTTGGTCAACAAATCCTAAACTGGTTACCCGATCTTAACCACGATGCGACCGCGGACGCGTCCCTCGACGATGTTTCGGGCTGCTGCGATCACCTCGCCGAGCCCGATCTCGCTCGTCATGGCGGAGAGCTTTCCCCGATCAAGCTCGCTCGCCAAACGCTTCCACGCGATTCGCCGGTCGGCAATCGGACGCATGACGGAATCGATGCCGAGCAGCGAAACACCACGCAGAATAAATGGTGCGACCGAAGTCGGCAAATCCATGCCGCCGGCCAATCCACAAGCCGCGACCGCTCCGCCGTAGCGCGTCATCGCGAGCACATTGGCCAGCGTGGTCGAGCCGACCGTGTCGATGCCGCCCGCCCAGCGCTCTTTTGCCAGTGGTTTTGCGGGTCCTGCGAGTTCTTTGCGGTCGATGATCTCGCTCGCGCCCAGGCTTTTGAGATAGTCGGCCTCCTGCGGACGTCCGGTCGAGGCCGTGACCTGAAAGCCACGGTGGCTAAGAATTGCAATGGCGACCGAGCCCAGGCCCCCGACGGCGCCCGTGACCATCACCGGTCCGCTCATGGGAGTGAGGCCGTGGCCCTCGAGCGCCATGACCGCGAGCATCGCGGTATAGCCCGCGGTGCCGATCGCCATGGCGTCGTGCGCGCTCATCCCGGAGGGAAGCCCCACCAGCCAATTTCCCTTCACTCGCGCTTTCTCGGCATAGGCGCCGAGATGCGTCTCGCCCAGGCCCCAGCCGTTGAGGATCACCTTGTCGCCGGGCTTCCATTCGGGATGGCTCGAACTCTCGACGGTTCCCGCAAGATCGATGCCGGGAATCATGGGAAAGCGCCGCACCACCGGCGCTTTGCCGGTGATCGCGAGGCCGTCCTTGTAATTGAGCGTCGACCACTCGACGCGGACCGTGACGTCGCCCTCCATGAGATTGCGTTCGTCGAAATCGGCGAGGGCGGCTTTCGAGCCGGTTTCCGTTTTCTCGATCACGATCGCTTTGAACGTCGCCACGGTCGTTCTCCAGTTCCCGTCCGGTGCAAAACGTAAAGCACCAAAGCCCCGGCACGTCACCGAGCGTGCTGCGTATGCATCCTGGTGAACACGGGATCATCCGCTTGGCGGATGATGACTGTGTCAGGCCGGCGCCAGTCGCGCCACTGGCCTCTCGACGATTGGTAAATTGATCACCGCCGACAAGAGGCCGAGCAGGATCGCGAGCCACCAGACGACATCATAGGATCCGCTACTCTCGAACAGCACGCCGCCGAGCCATACGCCGAGAAAGCCGCCCACTTGGTGGCTGAAGAAGGCAAACCCGAACAGCATGGCGAGCCAGCGCGTGCCGAACATGACCGCAACCAGGCCGGAGGTCGGCGGCACGGTCGATAGCCAGAATAAACCCATCACCGCGCCGAAGATCAGCGTCGCGACCGTGCTCGGCGGCAGCAGGATGTAGATCAGGATCGCTGCCGCGCGGCCGAAATAGATGAGCGACAGGATGTAGCGCTTGGGCATGAACGCAGCGAGCCAGCCGGCGAGGACGGCGCCGATGATGTTGAACAGGCCGATGCTCGCCAGCGTCCAGCCACCGACCTCTGCCGGCAGACCGCGGTCGACGAGATAGGCCGGCAAATGCACAGCGATAAAGAAGATCTGGAAGCCGCAGGTGAAGAACCCAAGCACGAGCAGCACGAAGCTCTTGTGGCCAAGCGCCTCGCTGAGCGCCTGTGCCACCGATTGCTGCACTTGGTTGCTCAGTGCCGTCGGCCCGCCAGCCTGCCGTGGCGACGCGAAGGCGAGCGACAGCGGCATGATCAGGAGCACGACGATCGCAAAGGTGACAAGCGTGTCCTGCCAGCCGATGCCGTCAATGAGCGCCACCGCCAACGGCGAAAACACGAATTGCCCAAACGAGCCTGCAGCCGTCCCGGCGCCGAATGCGAGCGCGCGCCATTGCGGCGGCATCAGCTTGCCGAACGCGCCGATCACGATGGTGAATGAGGAGCCGGCGAGCCCGAAACCGATCACCGCGCCGGCGGTGAGATGGAGCATTGCCGGCGTATTCGCGTAGGCCATGGACGCCAGGCCGAGTGCGTAGAGCACCGCCCC
>CBFGVM010000534.1:0-2501 GCA_965652015.1 uncultured Alphaproteobacteria bacterium | reverse complement strand
GCGGGGGAGGGGACGATGTGGCACCGTCATCGTAGACGCGAGGACTGGGATGCTCGATCTGCTGCAAGGCATTCGCGTCATCAGCTTCAATCACTTCTTGCTCGGCCCGATGGGCATCCAGGCGCTGGCAGACCTCGGCGCCGATGTGATTGCGGTCGAGAGCCCGGAAGGCGCTTGGCAGCGGCACTGGAGTAGCGGCGACATCTGGCACGACGGTCAGGGGATGGTGCATATGTGCACCAACCGCAACAAGCGCAGTGTCGCCCTCGATCTGAAATCGCCCAAGGGCCGAGACATCGCGCTCAAGCTAATCGACGGCGCCGACGTGGTGGCCGAGAATTTCCGCCCGGGGGTGATGGAGAAGCTTGGCTTCGGCTACGACGCTTTGCGTCGACGAAAGCCTTCCTTGATCTATGCCTCGGCGTCGGGCTACGGCCCCGACGGTCCCTACGCACAGCGGCCCGGTCAGGATCTGCTGGCGCAGGCGCTGTTCGGGCTCATGGCGATCACCGGCCAACCCGCGACCGGGCCGCGACCAGTCGGGGTGTCGGCGGTGGACCACCACGGCGCCGCGCTGTTCGCCATGGGAATTCTCGCCGCGCTGCTGCGGCGCGAGCGCACCGGCAAGGGCTGTCGGGTCGATGCGAGCCTCATGCAGACCGCGCTTGACCTGCAGGCGGAATCGCTCACCGCTTGGCTCAACGCTGCGAACCGGCCCACGAGCGTGCGCGCGCGTCCTCATATCGCCGGCTGGTACTACCCCGCCCCGTACGGCGTTTATGCGACGCGCAACGGCCACATCGCCGTGTCGCTTTGCCCATTGCAGGAGCTCGCGCAAGCGATCGGGGAGCCGCGCCTGGCCGCGTTCTCCGACCAGGATGCCTGGAGCCGGCAGGACGAGATCGGCGAGATCATCGCCGCACGGCTGAAGACCCAAACCACCGAAGACTGGGGCCAACGCATGGAGCGGGCGCAAATCTGGCACGCGCGCGTGCAGGGCTATGCCGATCTCCTCGAGGACCCGCAGGTGAACCACGTGCGAGCGCTGGTGACGGTTAAAGGCGCAGGCGACAACGGCGCGCCGGTCACACTGGTCAACCATCCCGTGCGCTACGACGGCGAGGCGGCGGCCATTCGCCTGGCGCCGCAACGGCTCGGCGCCCAGACCAGAGACGTGCTCGCCGAGCTCGGTTTCGCCGAGGGCGAGATTGCGTCGCTCGCCCGCGACGGCGTGGTGCATGTGGATGAGAGCTGATGTCCCTGCCTCCGCTTATTTCCGCGAAAGCGGGAATCCGGCATAAACCGTATCCCCGCGACGGGGCCGGTCGTGAACCGCTGCGCATCATCCTCCGGTAGACATAATGCAAGATTTCTTCGTCAAGGTCGGGGACAGCGTCAGCTTCGCCAAGACGGTTGGGGAGACCGACATCTATCTCTTTGCCGGGATCACCGGCGATTTCTCAGTGAACCACGTCAACGAGCAATATATGGCGCGCTCGAAATTCGGCCGGCGCATCGCGCATGGCGCGCTGATCGTCGGCTACATGTCGACGTGCTCGACGATGATGATCGAGAAATGCCAGGGCGCCACGGTCGATACGACGCCGGTGTCGCTGGGCTACGACCGCGTGCGCTTTCTCGCGCCGGTATTCATCGGCGACACGGTCACGCTCACCTACACCATCGCCGAGATCGATCCGCAAAAGGGCCAGTCGCTCGCCGACATCGGCGTCGTCAATCAGGACGGCGTGCTGGTGGCGGTCGCGCGACACATTCTCCGCTGGGTCAAGAACACGAGTGGCTAGACCCATGCGCCTGAAGGACAGGGTTTGCATCGTCACCGGCGGCGGCTCCGGCATCGGCCGCGCGACCGCGCTGCTCTTCGCCGACGAAGGGGCGCGGCTCGTCGTCGCCGACAAGCGCAACGCGCAAACGGTCGCCGCCGAATGCACCGCCAAGGGCGCGCAGGCGATTGCGGTCGAAGCCGACGTCGCCCGCACCGCCGACGTCAAGCGCATGATCGAAGCTGCGGTTGTGCGGTTTCATCGGCTCGATGTCCTCGTCAACAATGCCGGCTATGGCATCACTGGAAGCGTCGTGGAGACGGAGGAAGATGCCTGGGACGCGCTGATGGCTGTCAATGTGCGCGGCGTGTTCCTTTGCTGCAAGCACGCAATTCCGGTGATGAAGAGGAATGGCGGCGGCGTCATCGTCAACACGGCCTCGGTGGTTGCCGCCATCGGCATCGCCAATCGCGCCGCCTATTGTGCCTCGAAGGGAGCGGTGGCCGCGCTGACGCGGGCGATCGCCATCGATCACGTCGGCGATGGGATCCGCTGCAACGCGATCGCGCCGGGAACGATCGACACGCCCTATTTCGATGACATCCTTGCGAACAGCGCCGATCGCGAGGCCGCGCGCAAAGCGTTGGCGGCGCGGCAGCTGCTCGGCCGCCTCGGCACGCCCGAGGAGATCGCGGCCGGTATCCTGTTTCTCGCCAG
>CBFGVM010000533.1:0-2519 GCA_965652015.1 uncultured Alphaproteobacteria bacterium | reverse complement strand
GGCGCGGGGGCGGCGCGCCGTCTCGAACCATCCGAGAATTCCACGCGGCATGAAGACGACGAAGAGGATGAGGAGGACGCCGTAGATACTATTTGCGGCGCCGACGAAGTCAGCGCCGAACCAGACGCGCAGGCCTTCGGTCAGCGCGATGGTCAGGAGCGACCCGACGGTGGGCCCGAGCATCGCGTACATGCCGCCGGCAATGGCCGCGAACACGATCTGCAGCGATACGCCGATGCCGGACATGGTGTCGGGATTGAGATACATCAGGTACTGCCCGAACACGGCGCCGCCGAGTGCGGTCAGCGCGGCGCTGATGACGGTGACGCGCAGCTTCTCGCGCGTGACGTCGATGCCGATGGCGGCAGCAGCCTCCTCATCGTCGGAGATCGCTTCGAGCGCCTCGCGACCGATGCCGCGATCGATCCAGCGCCAGACCAGCAGGCCGAGCAGCCAGACAAGCAGCGCAATGGCGTAGAAGTAGATCTTGTCCGGAAATTGCAGCGCGTACCAGGAATGACCGATGCTTCTCGGTGTCATGCCGAGCGATCCGCCGGTGATGTCGCGCGCCGCCACGATCGACAACAGCACGACCTGACCCAATGCCAGCGTGACGAGCGCGAAATAGTGGCCGACGACTTTGAGTCGGAAACAGGGGTAGCCGATGATCAATCCGAGCAGCGCCGACAAGCCGATGCCGAGCGGGATGCCGAGCCACGGCGTCACATCGAAATAGTTCCACAGCAGCGCCGGCACGTAGGCGCCGACGCCCATGAACGCGCCATGGCCGAGCGAGACCAACCCGAACCGGCCCATCATCGACCATGCCGTATAGATGAATCCCCACAGCAGGATTTGGATCAGAAGATGCAGAAGATAAGCGGATGTGACGAAGGGCAGCGCGAGCAAGACGCCCAAGCCGGCGAGCGCCGCTATGCGTCTTTCGTTCATCGGCCGACGATCCCTTGCGGTCGAATGAACATGAGCAGGATGAACAGGATGAACGCGAGCACGTACGCAAGCTCGGTCGAAAAATAGTAGCCGCCGACGGCGATGATCTGGCTGATGATGAACGCGGCAATGAAGCCGCCGATCATGTTGCCGAGCCCGCCCAGCACGCAAATCATGAAGATCAGCGGACCGAACGTGTTGCCGACGAAGGGATGCACGTCGTATTGCAAGGCCAGCAGACAGGCGCCCAGCCCGGCGAGCGCGCCGCCGATCGCCGACGTCACGAGATAAATGCGCCGCTGATCGACGCCCATGAGGCCGATGATCTCGCGGTCTTGGGCGATCGCGCGAATGGCGGTGCCGACATAGGTGCGCCTGAGAAAGAAATAGAGCGCGGTCGCTCCCGCCAGCGCCACGCCGAAAGCCAGCAGGCGCGAGTAGCTGATATAGACGCCGCCGATCTCGAGCACCGGCAGCCGCACGCCGATATTGCGGAAGTCGGTGCCGAAAATGAGCGTGGCGAAGCTCTGCAGGAAGTAGAGCAGGCCGCCGGTGGCGAGGAGCTGGTTGATCGGCGCCGAGCCGAGAATAGGCGCAATGATCAGCAGATGGACGAACACGCCGAGGACGGCCACGCCGACGACCGATGCCATAAAGGCGAGGGGAAGCGGCCAGCCGAATACGGCAAACAGCCAATAGACCGCGTACATGCCGCACATGACGAGATCGGCATAGGCGATCCACACGACGTCGATTACGCCGAAGATCAGGTTCAGGCCGAGGGTGAGCAGCGCGAGCACGCCCGCGAGCAGCAGGCCGTTGATCGCCGCTTCGAGCAGGAACACGTCCATGCCCGTTACAACCCCATATAGGCTTTGCGAATGAACTCGTTGTTTTTCAGCTCGGTCGAGGTACCCGACAAGCGAATAGCCCCAACCTCCAGAAGATAAGCGCGATCGACGACCTCGAGCACCTGCTGGATGTTCTGCTCGACGATGAGAACCGTGAGCCCTTCGGCGCGAATGCGGCGGATGAGATCGAATACTTCCTGCACGACGAGCGGAGCGAGACCTGCGGACGGCTCGTCCATCAATAGGAGTCGCGGCCGCGACATGAGCGCGCGGCCGATTGCGCACATCTGCTGCTCGCCACCCGAGAGGGTGCCGGCCGGCTGGGTTCGTCGCTCCTGCAGCTGCGGAAAGAGCCGATAGACCCACGCCAGCTGTTCGGCAAAATGGCGGCGCGCTGCGGGAATGTAGGCGCCGATCCTGAGGTTGTCCTCGACACTGAGCTTCGGAAACAGCCGCCGGTTCTCGGGAACGTGGGCAATTCCGCGCGCCACGATGCGATGCGCTGGAACACCGACAATCGACCGCCCGTCGAGACGGATGGCGCCGGCGAAAGCCGCGACCAGACCCGATATGACCCGCATCAATGTGGTCTTGCCGGCGCCGTTGGGACCGATCACGCCCACCGTCTCGCCTGCCGCAACGTCGAGCGATACTCCGAACAGCGCGCGGAACGAGCCGTAGCCTGCGGAAACGTCGACGAGCGACAGCATGACCGGC
>CBFGVM010000532.1:0-2524 GCA_965652015.1 uncultured Alphaproteobacteria bacterium | reverse complement strand
CCGAGTACGCGGCATGACTATGCATCCTGCAAACATGAAAATGCTCAACTAGCGCCCGCGGCCATGACTTGCAGAGCAAGGGTCACGCCGGCTTGCGCAGAATGCTGCGATCGATCATGGCGTGCACGCCTTTGACGTTGTTGACCGTCTGCGTCACGCGCAGATCGACCGCAAAGCTGCTCAACGAATAAGCTTCGTCCTTGGAGATGCCGCTGAGCGCCGTGATCCAATCGATCATCTCGCGCAACGCCTGGCGCGCGGCATCGTCCAGATCGGTGTCCAGGCCGAACGTGATGAGGTGCGTTTCGGTTTCCGCACGCGGCAGGCGCCAGTGCAAATCCTTGCGCACATGGAATTCGAAGGTGCCCTTGAGCGCGGTCTCGATCGCGGTGCCGTTCACCTCGCCGTCGCCCTGGGCGGCATGGCCATCTCCGGTCGAGAACAGCGCGCCTTCGTTCCACACCGGCAGATAGATGGTGCTGCCCGCGATGAGCTCCCTGCAATCGATGTTGCCGCCGAACTCGCGCGGCTCCTTGCTGTTCTGCCGTCCGCAATTCTTCGGCGGAGCGACCGCGAGCTGTCCGAAGAACGGACGCATCGGCACCTTCAGCCCGGACGGCAGAATGGCCATGTTGCTCTTCTGATCGAGCGCGACGTGGATGAGGCGGTAGTGGGGGAAGTCGTCGGGAAGCGTGCCGCCGTAGGGCCGGAACAGGTTGTAACCCCAGTTCTGCCGCAGCTCGATGTCAAGGATTCTCACCTCGAGCACGTCGCCGATCGCGGCCCCGCGCACGAAGATCGGTCCAGTGAGGATGTGGTTGCCCGTGCCTTGTTTGGCGCGTTGATGGATTTCTTTGAGTTCGGGCAGGACTTCGAACCCGGTCGACTTCGCCGGCATCCAGTCGGGATTGCCGGACACGCACTCGACGACGACCGGATCACCGGAATCGACCGTGAGCACCGGCGCGAGCGCCGCATCGAAGAATCCCCAGTGAATTGTCTCCGGGCGCGACTGCAGCACATGGGTGTTGGCTGTGGTTCGTTCCTTGGCGAGAGAAATATTCATCGATGCCTCACTGATCCCGGATGAACCATCTGCTCGTGCTCGATCTAGCGCGTGATCGCGTGCGATGGCATCGACAGAAAAGCTAGCAATCGTTGACCGCCCTGCCAAGCTCGCATACGCTGACAAGTCGACACACGTGAGGGCAACGCGATGACTCGCCTGCGCGCTTATTGCAACGATCGGAATGGGACGAGTATTGCTCCCTCGGTTGGGCTGTTTCTCTTATCGTTTGCTTTCCTCATCGCCCCTGCTGCAGCTTTTGCCGCCGAGACCAAGAATGTCAGGATCATGTTGGATTGGGTGATTCAGGGCACGCATGCCCCGTTCTTCATCGCGCAGGACAAGGGTTACTACAAGGCGGACGGCGTCACGGTCGACACAATCGACGCCGGACGCGGCGCGACCAACGTCGCCGTTACCGTGGCGGGCGGCGCCTACCATTTCGGTTGGGTGGATTTGCCCTCGCTGGTGAGATTCAACGCGCAAAATCCCGCGGCGCCGTTGATCGCCGTCTACGTCAGCTTTGATGAGACCCCGCTCGCGGTCATCACGCGCAAGGATGCAAACATCCGCAAGCCGGCCGATCTCGACGGCAAGAAGATTGCCGGCGGACCTGGCACCGCGGTGCACGACACGATTTCGATCCTGCTCAAAGCCGCGAACGTGCCGCAGGTGAAGATCAACTGGGTGGCGGTGCAACCGCAGCTGTTCGGCCCGATGCTCCGGCGCGGCGAGGTCGACGGCACCGGCGGCTTCACCAACTCGAACATCCCGGCCGCGCTCGAGCTCGGATTCACGATGGACGATCTGTTCGTGATCAAGTACTCCGACTTCGGCGCCGATATGTACGGGCTCGCGCTGGTGACGCCGAAGAAATTCGCCGACGAGAACCCGGAGACGGTCCGGGGCGTGGTCAAGGCGCTCAACCGAGGGACAAAGGACACGATCGCGTCCCCGCAGAAGGCGCTGGAGCTTCTCAAGGCGAACGATGCCATGATGAAGCTCGACATCGAGAAGGTGCGGCTCGACATCGCGCTCGGGCTGACCAACACGCCGCACGTGCAGAAGAACGGGCTGAGCTCGGTCACCCCGGAAAAGCTCAAACGGACGATCGACGCGGTCGTCAGCGCGTACCAGCTGGCGGCGACCCCCGATCCTGCGACGGTCTATACCGATAAGTTTCTGCCTCCGGTTACCGAGCGAATGCCGCCGCAGGCCGCGAAGTAGGCGAAGACGCGCGGAAAGGCGCTTTAAGCTCAACGAATGTCGTCCCGGCCGAGCGCGCCTTAAGCGGGTCCACGCGCGTTATCGCGCGACGCCTGATGATGCCCAATCATCTCGCGATCTGGCGCTCAGCTGCCGGCGGCAGGAAGCTTGAATCGAACACCATCTCGGGCGGCAATTTGCGCGGCAGCTGGAATCCGTCCGTGACCACATCGATGTGCTTGGCGAGGCGCG
>CBFGVM010000531.1:0-2532 GCA_965652015.1 uncultured Alphaproteobacteria bacterium | reverse complement strand
CGCGGTCGCGGGGCTCGCACCGCCGCTGCCGGATACGTCGGCCTTTGCGCAGGCGATCCGGCAAGACCTGACACCCGAGGATACGACCGGACTGCGCGCCGACACCAAGCTCCACATGGCCGCCGTGCTCACGCGGCGCGTGCTCAACTCGCTGTCGCAAAGGACCGACCCATGACCGATCTCCTGGGCGAGGAAGACGTCGCGATCGAAGCGACTTTGAACGGCAAGCCATTGAAGCGGCGGGTGAAGGCACGCCAACACCTGGCGGACTTCCTGCGCCAGGAGATGGAGCTGACCGGAACCCATCTCGGCTGCGAGCACGGCATCTGTGGCGCGTGCACGGTGATGATCGACGGCTGCACCGCGCGCGGCTGCCTCACGCTGGCGGCGCAGATTTCCAGCAAATCGGTCGATACCATCGAGGGCCTGACGGAAAGCGGCAAGCTCTCGGAGCTACAGCGCGAATTCATCGCGCGCAACGCCGCGCAATGCGGCTTCTGCTCGTCCGGCATGCTGTTGACGGCCTACGAATTGGTGGCAAGCGGCGCGACAATGTCGCGCGCGGAGATCCGCGAGTTCATCTCAGGCAACATGTGCCGCTGCACCGGCTACCACGCCATCGTCGACGCGGTGGAGGCCGTCATGGCGAAGAACGCCAAGGCGACGGCGGGAGGAAAAGGTTAGTGTCCGCGAAGGAGACCTCATCGACCGGCATTGGCGCGCGCATCCCGCGGCGGGAGCTCAAGCGCCTGCTCAGTGGCCATGGCCGTTACATCGACGACATCGAGCTACCGCGCATGCTGCATGCCTGCTTCGTGCGCAGCCCGCATCCGCACGCCAAGCTCGTCTCGGTGGACATCGCGGCCGCACGACGCGCGCCGGGGGTCGCCGCGGTTTTCACCGCGGCCGATATCAATCCAAAGTGCGAACCCTTCGTCGGTGTGGCGCTGCACCGGCCCGGGCATCGCTCAGCGCCGCAGCGCCTCTTAGCGGCGGAGCGGGCGGTGTGGCAGGGCCAGCCCGTGGCCGTCGTGGTCGCCGAAAGCCGCGCCGAAGCCGAGGACGCGGCCGAGCTTGTCGCGATCGAATGGGAGCCCTTGCCCGCGGTCGGCGATCAATTGCAGGCAATCGCGCCGGGCGCGCCGGTCATCCATGCTGAGCTCGGCGACAACGTCGCATTCGACTTTTCCCTGGAGAAGGGCGAGCCGGGAATAGCATTCGCCGAGGCCGACATCGTCATCGAGGAGGAGCTACGCTTCGAACGTCAGATGGCGATGACGCTGGAAACCCGCGGGCTCATCGCCGATTTCAATCCGGGCGATGGCTCGCTCACCGTCATCCACGCCCACCAGTCGCCGTTCCAAATGCAGGAGGTCTTCAGCCGGCACCTGAATATCCCCGAGCATAAGATCCGCGTGACCGCCCCCGACATCGGCGGTGGCTTCGGCATGAAGCTCAACCTCTATGCCGACGAGATCGCGACGGTGGTGGCGAGCATGCTGCTCGGCCGGCCGGTCAAGTTCTGCGTCGACCGGCTGGAGTCGTTCGTCTCCGACGCGCAGGCGCGCGACCATCGCATCAAATGCCGCATCGCCCTGAACAAGACCGGCGAAATAATGGGCATGGAAATGGACGACATCTCCGCGGTCGGGGCATACGGCATGCCGCTGCGCTTCAACGTTGCCGAGGGGATGATGGCGATCATGCTTGCTGGCGCGCCCTACAAATTCGAGAACTACAAGGCGCGGACTCGCTCGGTCTACGTCAACAAGAACCTGATCGGCATGTATCGCGGCGTCGGCATGCCGCTCGCCTGCGTTGCGACCGAGCTGCTGACCGATCTCGCGGCAGACAAGCTCGGGCTCGACACCGTCGAGTTCAAGCGCCGCAACTATTGGCCGAAAGCTGCGCTGCCCTGCGTGACCCCGACCGGGCAGAAGCTCGAAACGGTGTCGTTCCACGAGTGCCTGGAGAAGCTCGTCTGGCTCATGAGTTACGACGCGCTGCGCAAGGAACAGGCCGAATTGCGCAAGCGAGGGGTTTACCGCGGCATCGGCATTGCGACCTTCTGCGAGCAGACCGCCTATGGCCCGCCCTACTACGGCCCATCGGGCGCGTCCATCTCCACACAGGACGGCTGCACGTTGCGGCTCGAACCGTCGGGCTCGGTGCGCTGCATCACCAGCCTCACCGACCAGGGCCAGGGCACGTTGACCAGCGTGGCCCAGATCGTGGCCGACAGCGTCGGCTTGCCCATCGAACAGGTCAGCGTGACCGGGGGCGACAGCGCGATCTCACCCTATGGCGGCGGCGCCTGGGCCTCGCGCGGTACCGCAATCGGCGGTGAGGCAGCGCTGCGGGCGGGCACCATGCTCAAGCAGAACATCCTCGCGCTCGCTTCGGCGATTACGCAGACGCCGGCGGATGCACTCACGATCGCCGAAGGCCAGGTGATGAACACGCGCAGCGGCCAGGCCGTCATCAGTCTCGCCGACGTCGGCCGCATCGGGTATTTCCGCCAGGACACCTTGC
>CBFGVM010000530.1:0-2562 GCA_965652015.1 uncultured Alphaproteobacteria bacterium | reverse complement strand
AGAACGTCGCCTTGTGCGTCTTCGGGTCGAGGATCGGCATGTCGTCGCTCGAGTATTCGGGCGAGCCATAGAGCGGACCGTAGGCATTGACGGTCGGATAGCGCCGGTCCGAGGAGATCAGGTCGTGGGTAAACTGCTTCTCGGTGCCCCATTCCCACGAGGTGACGACGACGTTGCGCTCGACGCCCTGCGGCCGCTGCGGCTTGCTCTTCGGCAGCTCGCCCTTGGCGACGCGGTCGGTCCACTCGCCGAAATACTTGAACGGCACGCCGCCGAGCTGTCCGGCAAGCCGGTTCACCATGAACTCGCCGGTTTGTCCGGAGGCGACGCGACGCATCCACGCTTCCGCGCCAGTCTTGAACTCGCCGAACTGTGCCGGAATGGTGCGCGTCGATTCCTGCCCCAGCTGATGGCAGCCGATGCAATCGACGTTACCCATGCGCTGACGCCAGATGTCGCGCGTGATGTTCTTCGGGATATCGGTCGAGCCGCCGAAATCTTTCTCCGGCGGAAATTGCATCATCGCGTACCAGTAGATCGCCGGATAGTAGTGCGCCGCTGCCCGCTCGTTGGGCGCCGCCACCGCCGTCAGATTGAGCTGCTGGCCGGGCTTGACGCGCACCTTCGGCGAGTCCACCAGCCCGTAGCCGCGCACCCAGACCTGGTAGTTCGCATTCGGCAGATCCGGGATGACGTAGCGGCCCTGATCGTCGGTGACGACGCTCTTCGCATACTTGGTCGGCAGCTCCGTGGTCTCCGCGATCACCCAGACGCCGGCCTCCGGCCCGCTCGCCCCGGTGACCACGCCGCCGATGTCGTCATTGTCGATGGCGACGGTGGTCTGGGCGCGGAGCTGCGCTGGCGCAGCTGCCAGTGCACAGGCGACGCCGATCGCCGCCACGGTCAAATACAGTCTGGCTTTGAGTCTCATGGGTGCGCTCCTCGTGCTTTTTCTGTCGCGCGCGTGGCCTCTCGCGCGGCCGGGCCAGCGTGCGCGCTGGGCAGGATTGTGCACAGTCCCTGTCGCCTCGCAATAAGCCTCGTTGGCCCCGGTTTCGAAAAACCCCCGTGGTGGAATTCCGGGCGCGTCGAGGGAACGTCGCATGCCCAGCGGCGTTTGCGGCAGGTGAGGGGAGGGACGCGTTGCGGCGCCAACCCGGCAGCGGAACAGCCGAAGGAGCCACCCTCGATGATGAAAAGTCTATCGCTCGTCGCGGCGACCGCGGTCTTCATCGGCCCGGCCGCGCTCGGCCACGCGCAAAGCTCAGGCCAGCGTATGCCGAACAGTACACCCGGCCAGAAGATGCAGGACCGCGGCTCGGTGCCCGGCCAGCCCGGAGCATCCGGCTACACGCCCGGCCATCGGATGCAGCAGAAAGGCAGCCGAGCCGGCGAGCCCGGCGCCTCCGGCTACGCGCCCGGCCATCAGGAGCCGAGCACGACGGGCCGGGGCAGCATGGGCGGCCGCGACCCTGACCGCGGTCGCGGCGACGAGCGCTGAGTCACGTCCGAAAGACTGAAAAGGGGGCCGGTGCCTTTCCACATGCGGCTGGCGCGCGCGCTCGGCGTGCCCCATATGACTTGCGCATTGATGGAGACTCCAATTGTCCAAGCCGCTCATCGTATCGATTCCGCACCGCCTCGGCCGCGAGGAGGCGGGGCGCCGCATCAAGTCCGGGCTCACCGCCGCGCGAACCAACTATTCCGCGTTCCTGAGCATCAATGAGGAAACCTGGAGCGGTGATCGGCTCGCCTTCAACCTCAGCGCGGTTGGCCAGAGTGCCGTCGGCTTCATCGACGTCGCCGACGACCACGTCCGCCTCGAAGTCCAGCTGCCGTGGCTGCTCGCCGTCATCGCCGAGAAGCTCACGCCCGCGATCCGCAAGGAAGGCACGCTGATGCTGGAGAAGAAGTAAGTGCGCCGCTGCGGGGCGCTCTCCGAGCTGGCGAACCAAGTACGCACAATCCGCGCATGCCCGCGGGGCGGCATCCAGGGGCCAAGGACTAGGTCCGCGCTGTTGCCCGCGAGCGGGAGGGGACCGGGATGAAACCCTCTCGTCCGGTGTTAAATCTGCTAACGTCGCGGTCGGATCGGGGAGTGCCGCGGCCGAGGAGGCAGTCATGCACACGATCCCGTTCGTTTTGATGACGTTCGTTGTTTTGTCGCTATCCGCATCCCCGTCCACGGCCGCCCCGCGCACTGGCGCCAACGGCACTTGGTGCGCGAATTACGGCACCGGCCATAGCGGGATCGACTGCAGCTTCGCCTCGTTCGAGCAATGCCGCGCGACCGTGGCGGGCGTCTATGGTTTCTGCACGGCCAATCCATACCCCGGCACGGGCTACGGCCGAGGCGGGACCTGGAACCTGACACCGGCTGGGCGAGCGCGCGGTTACCGAGCAGAGCGCTAAACCCCCTCAGCGGGTCGCATAAGTTAAAGCCCAGCGCATCCGCCGCGGTCGTGCGACCGCGCATTTCGCCGACGCTCCATCTCGGCTACGCTGGCCGATACGTCCTGCCATAGCGCATCCTCATTGTGACCAAGCCCTCGACTTCGCACA
>CBFGVM010000529.1:0-2572 GCA_965652015.1 uncultured Alphaproteobacteria bacterium | reverse complement strand
GCGCGTCCTCGCAACACGCGGCGGCACCGGTCGCTTGTGGGCCGAGGTCGCCCCGGCCTCATGCTCGTGAGGGCTCTGCGTTTTGCGCGTGCGGTGATTCGCTGATGGACCTCCCGCAAAGGGGAGGATGCGGCGCTAGCGTGCTCTACGAAGAAACCAACGCGGTCTAAAGCAACTTGAGCTGCCGGTCCTGCGGCTTGCCGCGCCATGCCTGGGCGGGCTGATGCTTCACCAACTCGGCTTCGATGTCGCGCAGGAACGGCGACGGCTCGAGCGTGCGCAGGCGGCCGCGCCAGAGACGCTGGCGGGCGTGGCTGAGGATCAGTCGGTCCTTGGCCCGCGTCATGCCGACATAGAACAGCCGCCGCTCCTCCGCCATCGCCGCCTCGTCGGGCTCGTCCCAATGGAGCGGCAGCAGCCCGTCCTCGAGCCCGACGATGAACACAACCGCAAACTCGAGCCCCTTTGCGGCATGCAAGGTCAGAAGCGACACGCGGTCGGCACCCGCGTCCCAGAACTCCGCGTCCGTCGTGAGCGCGGCCGCGTCCTTGATGCGCCTGCGATCGTTGCTACACGTTTGCGCGAGGGCGACGAGCCGCTGCAACGCGATCATCGCGCCGGCACGCTCCGTCAGCCGTTCCGCGGCGGCGTGCAGCTCATCGGCAAGCGTCGTCGCCTCGCCATCCTCGCGCAGTCCCTCCAACAGCGCCTGCACCGCCGGATCGTCTACGAGCGGACGATGGGAGTTCCTCTTGTAAGGAATGCCGGAGCGCTCGAGCGCCTCGCACAGCGCCGGTGCCTGCGCCTCGGTCCGGTACAGCACCGCAAAATCGGCGAACGAGCGCTGGCTGTCCGGCGTGCGAATTGCGCGACCGCTGTCGATCGAGAAAAAGCTGTGTCCACCGATCATCTCCTCGATCGCCTTGACGATGGATTCGGCTTCGGCGCGTTCCGTGGGCGCCGTCTGGATGGCGATGCGCTCGTGCATGTCGCGCACAATCTCGGCGATGGGCGCACTCGGGGAAGATGCAATCACCTGCGCCGCTGCTGTGACGATGGTGCCAGTGGAGCGATAATTGCGCCTAAGGTGCACGGTCCGGGCAGCGGGGTAGTCCTGGCGGAACCGCTCGAAGCACGACGCGTCGGCGCCGCGGAAGCCATAGATCGCCTGGTTGGGGTCGCCGATGACGCAAAGATTTCCCGCGGGCGGCGCCAGCAATTTCAAAAGACGATATTGCTGCTCGTCGACATCCTGGAATTCGTCGACCGAGATCCATCGCCAGCGGCTGCGATAGCGCGCGGCCAGAGCCGAATCCGTTGTCAGGGCGCGCAGGGGAAAGGCGATGAGATCGTCGAAGTCGATCCAGTTGCGCGTTGCCAGCGCACGGTTGTAGGCCGCCGCCTCGCTACTACCGTCGTCCGGCTGGCCATGCCTGCGCTTCTCCTTGGAGATGGTGCGCAAGAGCCGCTCGGCCTTGGATGCGGAGACATCGAGCGTCTCGGCGAGGAGGGCGGCGCGTTCCGTTTCGCTCGCGACTCGAAAGTCGCGATGAAGGCCGGCCGCGCTCGCGTGCTCGCGCAGGATCGAAAGGCCGAGCGAATGAAAGGTGTGAATCGCAACCCGTTCGGCGCGATCGGGAAGCAGCGCTGCCAGCCGCTCGCGCATTTCGGCGGCGGCGCGGCGCGTGAAGGTGATAGCGAGGCAAGCCTCGGGAGCAACGCCGCGCGCAGCGATGAGATGGGCAATGCGATAGGTCAGCGTGCGCGTCTTTCCGGATCCGGGCCCGGCGACGATCAACAGCGGCCCGTCCAGCGTTTCAGCCGCCGAGCGCTGGTCGTCATCGAGCTGCGAAAGGAGAGGCGATGGAGCTTGGCTGCTGACCAGCCGCAGCCGCGGCCGCGCCGGGGCGGCGGTCTCGCCGTCATCCGCTTGGGCTGTGCCTGTCACAACCGGCTTTGGCGCTGCGGATGCCGCTCGTTTCGAGATCGGCGCATCGAACAGCAATCCGCCGACGGTGAGCCGCGCGAGCTCGTTTTTCTCGAACAGGCGAATGACGCCGTATTCGCCGTCATAGCCCGCCTCGCAGATCACCTTTCCGGCGCGCAGCCGCGTGATCGCCTCGGCGAGCAGCGAGGAGCCTGCGCGGGCGATGTCCTCGACCGGTACCGACTGCAGGATGGACAGCTCCGCACCGAGTTTGCCAATCGCCTGATCGTAGCCGCGCGCAACCGCGCGCGATGCCGCGCCGCTCGCGGTGAGCTCGGAGAGAATCTCGGGTAGCGGCACCAGGTTGGATACCGTGCCGGCGCTCGGCGGCGGCAGGGCCTGAGCCTCGCTGCGGTCGGCGAGCACCTCGACGCGATGCTCGACCCCGATGGTCAGCGGCTCGCCGCAGACCGGGCAGCGGCCGCCATGGGCGAGCGTTTCCTTCGGCGACAGCCGCACCTCGCATTTGCGATGGCCGTCGAGGTGGTATTTTCCTTCGTCGGGAAAGAACTCGACCGTGCCGACATAGCCGCAGCCGGTCTCCAATGCGTGCTTGATGGCGAAGTAGTCGAGCTCGCAGTCGAA
>CBFGVM010000528.1:0-2595 GCA_965652015.1 uncultured Alphaproteobacteria bacterium | reverse complement strand
CCGCTCGTCATCGCGCTCATGGTGGCGACCGGCGCGATCGGCAGCTTTGGGCATTATCTTCTGATTGCGGCGCATCGCTTGGCGCCGGCAGCCGTGTTATCCCCGTTCATTTATACGGAAATCGTGCTGGTCACCGCGTTGGGCTTCCTGGTGTTCGGCGATGTGCCCAACCGCTTCACGCTCGCCGGCGCGGCCATCGTGGTCGGCTCCGGCCTCTACCTCCTCCATCGCGAGCGCAAAGTCAGGGGAAAGACATAATTCGCAACGAGTCTTTCCGTCATGGCCGGGCATAGCGCGTCGGAAGACGCGCGTGAACGCGCTTACGTCCCGGCCATCCACGTCTTCCTTCGCCCAGAAACAAGTCGTGGATGCCCGGCACAAGGCCGGGCATGACGGAAAAGTGCTGGACATGGGCAAGACGTCTCCATCGGCGCCGTTGCTTCGCCTTCGCCACTAAGGCTAATTTCCGCTGCCCGGCTGCCCATTCACCAGCCCTTGTCGAGGTAGCGTTCATGCTGAAAACCCCGGCCCACGCGTCCGATGGCTCCCGTGCCGGCATCAATGACGACATCGGCGAGGAGAAGCGGCTGACCTTGTACCGCCTGCAGGTCGAGATCCGCGAAAGCGAGCAGCGCGCGTTCGATCTCTTCCTGCAGAACCTGGTCAAAGGCACGAGCCATCTCTCGCTCGGCCAGGAGGCGGTGGCGGCGGGTTTTGCTGCCGCCATGAAACCCGGGGATCTTTCATTTTGCACATATCGGGGCCACGCCCACACGCTCGCGCGCGGCGTGCCGATCGAGAAAGTGCTGGGCGAGCTGATGCAGCGCGACAATGGCCTCATGCGCGGCAAGGGCGGCTCGATGCATCTCACTTCCGCCGAGCACGGCGTGCTCGGCTCCTACGCCATCATCGGCGCGCATCTGCCAATCGCCTGCGGCGCGGCGTTACGCGCGCAGTACAAGGGCGACGGCGATGTGACGGTTTGCTTCTTCGGCGACGGCACCACCAATATCGGCGCCTTCCATGAGGCGCTGAATTTCGCGGCGGTGTGGAAGCTTCCGGTGATCTTCGTCTGCGAAAACAACCTTTACATGGAGTACACGCCGATCGGAGAGGTGACGGCGGTCGAGCATCCCGCCGCCGACCGCGCCGCGGCCTACGGGCTCGAGCGCATCGTCGTCGACGGCAACGACGCCGACGCGGTCTATCGCGCCGCGGCCGCCGCTTACGCCAAGGCACGCGCCGGCGACGGCCCCTCGCTGATCGAGTGCATGACCTACCGCCACAGCGGCCACTCGCGCGCCGATCCGGCGAAATACCGTCCCGAAGGCGAGCTCGACAAATGGAAGGAGCGCGATCCGATCAAGATCTACCGCGAGCGGCTGAAACAGTTCGGGATCGGCGAGGAGGTGATCGCGGCCATCGAAACCGACGTGAGGCGCCGCGTCGACGAGGCGACCGAGAAGTGCAAGGCGGCGCCACCGCCGCCGCTCGAACTGCTCACCACCGACGTCTATGCCGACGGAGGCTTTGCATGGCGGAACTGACCTATCGCGATGCGGTCGCGCGCGGCATCGCGCAGGAAATGACCCGCGACCCGGACGTGATCTTCTTCGGCGAGGACGTGGCCAAGGCCGGCGGCGTGTTCAAGACCACGGTGGGACTTTACGAGCAGTTCGGCCCCAAGCGCGTGCGCGACTGTCCGATCTCCGAGCAGGCGATCTTGGGCGCCGCTATGGGCGCGGCCATGACCGGCTTGAAGCCGATCGCCGAGATCATGTTCTCCGATTTCTTCGCCGTGTGCTTCGACTATATCGCCAACGAGTTCTCCAAGAGCCGCTACATGTCGAACGGCCAGCTCAAATGCCCGCTGGTGGTACGCACCGCCAACGGCGCGGGCTCGCGCTTCGGTGCCCAGCACAGCCAAAGCGTCGAGAACTGGGCGATGATGATCCCCGGCCTCAAGGTGGTGGCGCCCTCGTCGCCGCGCGACGTGATCGGGCTTCTTGCCGCGGCGGTGCGCGACCCCGATCCCGTGATCTTTTTCGAGCACAAATCACTTTACCCGACCAAGGGAGATGTCCCCGAAGGCGAGATCGTCGATCAGCTCGGCAGGGCCAACATCGTGCGCGCGGGCAAGGACGCCACCATCCTGGCGCTTGCGCTAATGGTCCCGCGCGCGCTCGAGGCGGCCGAGAAGCTCAAGGCGGAACACGGCATCGATTGCGAAGTCGTCGACGTGAGGTCGCTGGTGCCGCTCGACACGCAGACCATCCTCGGCTCGGTTGCGCGCACGCACCGCCTGTTCACGGTCGAGGAGAACCCGCGGCTGTGCGGTTGGGGCGCCGAGATCGTCTCGATCGTGGCGGACGAGGCGTTCTACGATCTCGACGGGCCGCCGGTGCGGATCACGACGCCGCATATTCCGCTGCCGGCCGCCGACATCTTGGAAGATATCGCGCTGCCCACCGTCGATCGCATCGTCGACCGCGTACGCCGCTCGATGCAGGCATGAGTCGATGTGATGCACAAGCATTCCCGCGAACTCGGTCTGCTCCCTCCCCCCTTGTGGGGGAGGGGTGGGGAGGGGGGTCG
>CBFGVM010000527.1:0-2620 GCA_965652015.1 uncultured Alphaproteobacteria bacterium | reverse complement strand
CCTATTTCAGGAGGTACGTGAACAGCGCGGCCTCTGCTACGCGATCTATGCGTTCCATGCCCCTTATTCGGACATTGGCATGTTCGGACTTTATACCGGCACCGATGCCGCAGATGTCCCCGAGCTGATGCGCGTCGTAGTGGGCGAAATCAATGCCGCAGCGGAAAGCATCAACGAGGCGGAGGTCGCGCGCGCGAAAGCGCAGATGAAGGCCGGATTGCTGATGGCGCTCGAGAGCTCAACCGCGCGCGCCGAGCAGCTAGCGCGGCAGATTTTCAATTGGGGCCGCCCAGTGCCCCTCGTAGAGCTTGTCGGGAAAATTGACGCCGTGACGGTGGAGAGCGCCCGCGCCGCCGGCCGTGCACTTATCGCGCGCGGCCGGCCTGCCATCGCCGCGCTCGGTCCTGGGCCCGGGCTTGAAAGTGCCGCCACGATTGCCGACAGTCTCGCCCGCCGGGCGGCGTAAGCTTCATGACCGACGCCCCGGTTCGGCAGCGGCGTTTTTCTCATCCGTATGCCCACCGTCGGGTGATCACGATGGCATTCTTTCGGACCGTCAGCTTATCCGAGCCAATGCCTGCGATCGCAGGCGATGGCGTCGCGCTGCGGGCGCCGCAGATGTCCGACTGCGCCGAATGGCTGGCCTTGCGCGAAGCAAGCCGCGACTTCCTCACGCCATGGGAGCCGACCTGGCCCGCAGACGATCTCACGCGCGCGTCCTTTCGGCGGCGCATCAGGCGCTACTCCGAGGACCAGCGCAATGACCTCGCCTATGCCTTCTTTATTTTCCGCAAGGGTGACGACGTTCTCCTGGGCGGATTGACGCTCGCCAATATTCGTCGCGGCTGTGCTCAGGCGGCCAGCCTCGGCTACTGGATAGGAGCACCCTACGCGGGCCAAGGTCATATGACGGCCGCGGTGAACACCATCGTTCCGTTCGCATTCGGGACGCTGAAGCTTCATCGCATCGAAGCCGCGTGTATTCCGGCCAATGTGGCCTCGATCCGGCTCCTGGAGAAAACGGGTTTCAAGCGCGAGGGATTCGCGCGCCAATACCTTTGCATCAATGGCGTCTGGCAGGATCACCTGCTGTTCGCGCACCTCAAGGATGATTAGACCGGTACCGCTGGCCTTGGGGCCGCCATGAATTCGTTGGTATAAGACTCGACGAAGCGCGGTTTGTGAAAAAGCTGAGTAATTTCAATGGGTCCGGGAAGACATCGTGAGCCGACGCGCGGCCCACGTGGCGCGGCGGCGCTGGTCGCGAGTGCCGCACTCCTATCTGGCTGCTCACTCGCTTCAAGCGTGGGGTCTTCCGACAACTCGCCCTCGTTGACCAGCCGGTTCGCGAACCTCTTCTCCAGTGCGACGCCAGGCGTCAGTCAGCCGCATTCGCCGACTCCATCGGCGCCGGATTTCGAATGCCCGGGGGTCGATATTCGCGCCGGTGCGTCGACCCTGAATATCGCCGCCAAGGCCGTCGAAGCGACCGCCGGCGATCTGCGCTACCAGGTTTCGTTCGGCCAAACGGCCCGCGAGTGCGCAGTGCAAGGTACCACAATGGCCATCAAGGTCGGCGTTCAGGGCCGCGTCATCCTCGGGCCCATGGGCGGACCCGGGCAAGTCGACGTCCCCTTGCGCTATGCTGTGGTGCGCGAAGGTCCGCAGCCGAAGACGGTCGTGACCAAGTTCAAACGGGTTTCGGTAACCGTCGTATCCGGTCAGACTCACGTGCCATTCGTCGATGTCGAGGAGAGCCTGAATTTTCCGTTGCCGTCGAGATCGGAACTCGACTCTTACGTCATCTATGTCGGGTTTGACGAGATCGGTGACAAGAACGAGAAGAAGCCACCGAAGACTTCAAAAAAGACTACAACACGGTAGTAATAGAAAATCTGGGCTACCACCCGCGGAGCGCAACCACGGCACTCTTCAAATGCCGCAAATCGGCGACGATGACGTGCGCCCCGGCCGACTTGAGTTGCTCGCCAAGCTGAACGTCCGCATGGCTGGCGCCGACAAATCCGACCGCGGTCATTCCAGCGGCGGTGGCTGCGGTCACGCCAGGCGCTGAGTCCTCGACCACGATACAGTCAGCCGCCTGCACGCCCATCCTCGATGCTGCATGCAGGAATAGGTCGGGCGCGGGTTTGCCGTTCGGCACGTCGGTTGCGGAAAAGAAGAAGTTGAAGAACCTCGCAAGCCCGGTGGTTTCCAGGCTGGCCCGGATACGCTCGGGAGGCGAAGATGATGCCACGCATTTCGGCCCGCGAAGCCAGGTAAGCGCATGGGCCGCATGGGGCATCGGATGCAGCTCCTCGCGCAGGCGTTTCACCGTTGCTGCCGCGATGGTGGCGCTAAGGTTAGGTGGCAACTTCTGGCGGGTGACCGCTTCGAGCATCGTCAAGATGTCGGCGGGGCGGCGCCCGGAAAAATAGCGGATCACGAGTTCGGGTGTGATTGCAACGCCCGCGCGCGCGAGCTCGTCCGCAGCGACTTCGGCAGCGATCTGTTCGCCGTCGACCAGCACACCGTTGCAATCAAAGATGATCACAGGAGCCCTCGCTTTGCAGGACGGCGCCGGTCTTGCCGCTATCGACGAATCACGACCCGGCAACTA
>CBFGVM010000526.1:0-2622 GCA_965652015.1 uncultured Alphaproteobacteria bacterium | reverse complement strand
CCACAGTTCGAACAACGATGACCAGCTGGTGACCGATCAGCTTGCTGCCAATCGCCGCGGCACCGGTCGCGCCAGCGCGAACGAGAGTTGCACCAGGCCGGCCGTCAATCCCATCCCGACGATCAGTTTCCAGGCCAAGTCGTAGGAGCCGAGCATGTCGAACAGAATTCCCCCGCCGAGCGCGCCGACGAAGCTGCCCAACTGGTGGCTCATGAAGGCAACACCCTGGATCATGGCCTGCCAGCGCAGCCCGAACATCTCCACGACCGAACCGGCGATCAGCGGCCCGACGCCCAGCCACAAAAAGCCCATGACGGCTGCGAATAGGAGGGTGCTGAGCGGAGTAGGTGGCAGAATGAAGTAAACGCACAGGCCCAGCGACCGAGTCGTGTAGATCATCCCGAGCAGTGCCTGCTTGGACCAGCGGCCCCCGGCCCATCCGAAGAATATGCTGCCAAGCACGTTGAAGCAGCCGATGACACCAAGCGCTTCGGCGCTGAGCATCGGATCCATGCCGCAGATGGCAAGGTAGGCGGGCAGGTGCGTGGTGATGAACAGCAGCTGCAGCCCACAAACAAAATACGCGCTCGCCATGACGAGGAACGGTACGGATCTCATGGCCGTTTGCAGAGCGGCTTTCGCGGAGGTTTCGGCGCGATGCGCGGAAGGCGGCAAAGCGACCTTGTCGACATTTCCAGCGAACCAGGCGGCCGGCAGCATCGCAAGCGCCAGCGCAAAGAATCCCAGCACCTCGGCGCGCCAGCCGAACGTCACCGAGAGCATTTGCCCGATCGGCGCCGCAATCAGCGCGCCAAGCGATCCCGCGCCGGTGATGAAGCCGAGCACCAGGCTGCGCGTCTTCTCCGGTACCGCGCGGGATGCGACCGCCATGGCGATGGCCGAGGCCGTGCAGGCGAGCGCGATGCCGATCAGTGCGCCGGCGCCGAGCATCACGCCGAGCATTCCATGTGCGCCGGCCAGCAGCAGCAGCCCGAGGCAGTAGAGCGCGGCTCCCGTCAGCATGACGGGGCGGAAACCGAGGCGCACCACGAGCGCGCCGGCGAAAGGCTGCAACGCGCCCCAGGCCAGATTCTGCACCGATAGCGCAAGCGTGAATTCCGAGACCGAGATCGCGATGTCGCGGGTGAGCGAGGGCATCACGAGGCCGAGACTCTGGCGTATTCCCATCGACAGGCTCAGCATGACGGCGGCGCCGATGAGGATGGGTGCAGCCGGACGGAAGCTTCTCATATCGGCCATTGCGGTCTCTCTGGGTTCGCGGGCGCAGCGGTTCCGCCGGCCGGCAAGGGCATGGGTCCTGCCGGAGAAGAACTTGATTACACAGGTCTGTGTAGTTAGCTTAGGAGCGGGCGCCCGCTTGTCAAGAGCTAATTTACACAGGTCTGTGTACCATGGAACGCTCCGCAGAAAAGCGCGCTATGGAGAAGCGGATCCTCGATATCGTCGATCGGCTGTTTTACGGGCGGGGCATCCGTGCGATAGGCGTCGACACGATCGCCGACGAGGTCGGCATCAGCAAGCGCACACTGTACAACTACTATCCTTCCAAGGACGAGCTGATCACGGCGTATCTGGCGCGCCGCCTGCAGCCGAGGGGCTATTCCGAAGAGCCGCCTGCGCAGCAGATTCTCGGCGAGTTCGATCGTCTCGAGAGGCAATTTGGAGCGACTGGATTCCGCGGCTGTGCGTTCGTCAACGCCGTCGCCGAACTGAAGGAGCCCAAGCACGCCGCCAACAAGATCGCGCTCGCCTTCAAGGAGCAACGACGGATGTGGTTTCGGGAGTTGCTGAGCCGTCTCGATGTGCCTGACCCGGATACGCTGTCGCTGCAGCTGCTCCTGCTCGTCGACGGAGCAATTGCCGGGGCGTTGGTGCGCGGCGAGCCGAAGGTCGCGCGTGCGGCACGGGAGGCGGCGCGGGTTCTGCTCTCCGCTGCAGGTGTCGATGTTCCCTCGGCGCAAGCGGCAAAACAGCGAGCATCCAAGCAAGCACACTCCAGGTCCCGTCGAGCCCACTGAAATTGGGCAGCTGCTGCGCGCGCATTAATCAACAAGCGCGCGTGCACCAGGAAATGAGTTCACCCGTATTGCCCTGATTTGCTCAGTCTTGCGGTCTTCGACCGACGCATGTCAGCCAAAATCTACCCGGTTGGAAGCGACGCACTAGCTCTTGGTCGGGGTGACCCGCGCCGTCGGAGCGGATGGGCGTGTCTTCAGCGAATGGACGCCGGTCGCGTCCGAAGGAGCATGTGCGATGTTACCTAAAACGATGATCGTCTTGGCAACGGCTGCCGCTCTCACGGGATTGACCGCTGACGCGTTTGCCCGCGGCGGCGGAGGTGGTGGGCACGGTGGTGGTTTTGGTGGTGGACACGGTGGCGGCTTCGGTGGTGGACATGGTTTCGGCGGCGGCGCTCATATGGGCGGCGGATTCGGCGGGGGTCATGTCGGCGGCTTCGGCGGCGGCGCTCGCATCGGCGGTCTTGGTGGAGCCCGCATCGGCGGCCTTGGCCATTTCGGCGGTGGTGGTGCCGCTGTCGCTCGCGGTGCTGCGGGTCACCACTTTGCGCAGGCCCACGGCCGGCTTGGACACGTGCGGCAT
>CBFGVM010000525.1:0-2629 GCA_965652015.1 uncultured Alphaproteobacteria bacterium | reverse complement strand
CGGGCTTGCCGTGCCGGACAAGCTCATCGCGCTCGCCGATGAGGTGATCGAGTGAGCCGAGAGACCGTCGGACGGATTGAGCATTTGCAAAACCCATCAAAGGCGCCGGCGAAGGGTTTCGCTGTGCTCAATCGATTCTACGCCCAACGCGCGCCCGCGCTTGCGCTCTGGCTCTTGTTCATGCCGGCGATTTGCGAGGCCATCGATACGATCGTCAACACGGTCACCTTCTGCGTCCCGCCCAACATCGGCAGCTTTATTTCGTCCGCAGCGGCTCAGCCGACCGCACTTACGAAATCTCAGTCGGATGCGCTCAACGCGTACAACAACGCGCTGAGCCAATTTAAGGCGATCTTGCGGGAGCGTCGCGCCCAGATCGAGTCGAAACAGCCGCTGCCGAACCTGCCGGGACAAGCGCTCTATCTCGCCCGCAACAACATGATGAGCGCCTATAAAGACCTCACCGACGCGCTTCCGTCCAGAATCGGAAGAGCAAATAAATTCGGCATTCCTCCGGCATACTTCGACGCCGACAACGAGCCGCTGCTCGACGAATATGCCAAGCTCTTCGAGGTCATGCAGGCGCCGCCCGCGAATGCGCAGAATTCGGATACTCCATTCCATGACGTTGTCGCGTTGGCAACCGCCATTGCGCGAGCCAGGGGCCTCGATGCGGCACATGCCGAAGCCGCCGGCCGCATCAGCTTGGGCATCTTTTTTGCCGAGACGAACGGCATCCAAAACATGGGGAATGCGCGCTCGAATAAGTACAAGGGAAGTTTCCAGACCGGCGTTTCCGAAGATGAAAACGGTCAGAAGAGGTGGGCGGCGATCAAAAGGTCGATCGCAGCCTTCGATCCGGCACTGATCGCCCGCGACGACAAAGAGGAGGCGCGGGCGGGCAATTTGGACCATCGGTACAATCACTGGACCGCCGTGCGAGATGGTCTCATGAACGCCCATGCCGACGTTTTCCCGCATATACCGGCGATCGTGAAAGCATTGCCCAATCCGATTGATCAAATGCGGCTGTTCGAGCTGATCCAGATCATTCCCAGCCCGACCAAGTCCGCGCTCAACTCAGGCAACTTGGCCAACTATAAAATTTCCGATCCGACGATCATGGGATTTTTGCGCAACAACAGCATCTTCAGTTTTGGACAAGCGGACAGGGCAAAGACATCCGCAACCTTCCGCGAAATTCTCAATGCGATGTGGCTCTTCGACAGCAAATTTGAGCGAGCGCTGGCCAAATTCAACGAGATCAAGGGCCAGAGAAAGGGGTGATAAAGAGCAAGTAGCCCGGATTGAGCGCGGCAAAATCCGGCCTACTACGATTGCTTCGCCGCGCGCTGCGACCAACGCGTTGGAGCGCGCGATCTTCCGGCTTTGCGCGCGCGCTTCGGCGCGCGCTCGCGCGCCTCCTGCTCGAGGCCGGCGATGAATGCGCGCAGCGCCGCCGCCCTCGCCCGTCGTCGCGGCGCGCGCGTTGCCACCGCCGGCACGGGCAAGCGCGCGTCGATCTTGGCGAAGCGCCGATGGCGCGTGATGTCTCGTCGCCTTCCCACGATGCGATAGGAGAACGCAATCGCCGACTCGCCACCCATGAGCTCATGCACCTCGAAGCTCGCCGGACCCTTGCGACGCACGTAGAGGCCGCGGCAATCACCCTCAGGCGTGAGGAACACTCGATAGTCGCGCGTGATCACCTTGGCGAAGTCCGCATCTAGCTTTACCACCGCACGACCGCGCTGGAGCTTCGCCGTGCCGAAATCCTCGAACCAGTGCTCCGGGCTCTCCATGCAATGCAGCACGCGCCGCGATCCGTCGGGAAACGCCACCATGGCGTTCTTGACGCCCGCCGTGAGCGTGCCGGTGACGACGGCGTTGCCCGCGAAAAAACCGGCAAAGGAGTTCGGGTTGGCGGTCTGGCCGACCACACCGGCGTTGCCGGAGGAAAAGCCGAACACGCCCATGAGGGCGTTCGAGGTGCCGATCACGCCGGGCCGCTCGCCCGACGTGCCGACGACCCCGGCGATGGTTGGAATATTCATGGGGACAGGCGGTCCCTGCGTGTTGGAGATGCCGGTGACGCCGGAGAGCGCGCCCGAGATGCTCTGCACGCCGGGGCCGAAGAACGACGCGGCACGAAGGGCGGTGCCGGTGAACGACGCAGCCTCGATGCCGTCGCCTTCGCGCGAGAACCCAATGATGCCCTGCTGCGTGCTTGCGGCGCCGAGGACGCCGGCGCGGAAGCCCGCCGGAACCGGAGGCGAATCCTCCACCTGGCCGTAGACGCCCACCCCGTTAAGCGAGACGCCGGCCGTGCCGGTGAACGCGACGGAGCCGCCCTCGACGCCCGCGCGCTGCGAATAGCTGTTCTGCTGGATCGGCCCCTCGGGGTCGGCTTCGATGCCGGAAAATCCCAGCACGCCAACATTTGGGGCATACCCGACGGTACCGAAGGCCTTGACCGGAACGTTGTCATCATTGGAGTCGGTCAGAAAGCCGAATAGGCCAGAGCCCTCCGCCCTAAAGCTGTCGTCACTGGTGCTCATTGTCGCCTCCCGTGGATGCGATGGCGAAACGCGCGCGACCATAGCGCGTTGGCGGAACACCGGCGAGGAGT
>CBFGVM010000524.1:0-2668 GCA_965652015.1 uncultured Alphaproteobacteria bacterium | reverse complement strand
TTATCTGCTGAAATCCCGGATCACGCGCTCCATGCCTTTTACGACGCGCGCGACTTTTTCCGTGTCGACTTTATCCGGAGTGTCGCTGGGCCGATGGTAGTGCGGATAGCGGAACGGCGCCGTGTCGGTGATCATCACGGCTTGGAAGCCCTGCTGCGCAAAGGCCCAATGATCCGACCAGGCGATGCCTGGAACGAAACCGGGCGCCACTCCGCCGATGGTGGGAAAGGACGTGTGCGAGCGGAATGATCGCATCGTCTCCCGCACGAGCGCGCGCGAGCCCATCATTCCCACAAACGCGATGAAGTCGCCGCGATCGGGAAACATCAGGCCGAACGGCGCCGGATAGACTTGGCTTCCTGGTTCGCTCGAATAAAAACCGATGGTCTCGAGCGAATACATCGCGACCACCCGCTCGTTGCGTTGGGCGAGCGCGCGCCCATAGTGGAGGCTGCCCATCGCCTCGGTCATGAAATACGGCGGTTCTTCGTTCACGAAAAGCGCAAGACGGATGCGCTTGGCGCCGACCCCGTCGAGATCGCGCAGCAGCCGCGCGAGTTCGATCACCGCCGCCACACCGCTGCCATTGTCATTGGCGCCCGGCGAGCCGAAGACGCTGTCGTAATGGGCGCCGATCACGATCACCTCGGGATCGGCGCTCGGCCCCGCCGGCTCGATCGTGACGTCGATGTTGCGCACCGGTTTGCCGTCGGCAAAGAACTCCTGACGGCCGACGGCATAGCCAATCGATGCGAGCGTCGCCTCGATATAGCGGGCGACCTTTTCGAGTTCGTCATAGTGGGCGACGTTGTGCTCGCGCTCGGCAATTACCGCAATGTGCCGCTTGAGCGACTGCCCGAGTTCCGCCTCCTCGCTCGTGATCGGCGGCAGCGGGCCGCGATGGGGCTTGCCCGGCACGGACGTCATGTAGTGCAACGTACCGTAGCCGGCCGCCGCGACGGCGAGTACCACGAGAATTACGAGCAAAGACATTCGTCGCGCCATCGTGATGTGTCGCGGCGAGCGAAGCGTGACGCGGACAGAGATGAGGTCAGGCCGCGCTCGGCCTGCGCTCTGCCTTCAGACGCTTGTCGAGATAGGCGCCGACCGACTGCATCAGCACATCGACCTTGCCGTCGAAAAAATGATTGGCGCCCGGGAGCACCTTCTGCTCGATGACGATGCCCTTTTGGGTCTTGAGCTTGTCGACCAGTCCGCAGACGTCCTTGTGGGGCACGACGGCGTCCTTGTCGCCGTGAATAATCAAGCCGGAGGACGGGCAGGGCGCCAGAAACGAAAAGTCGTAGAGGTTGGCGGGCGGCGCGATCGAGATGAATCCCTCGATCTCGGGCCTGCGCATGAGCAGCTGCATCCCGATCCAGGCACCGAAGGAGAATCCGGCAATCCAGCAGCTCCTGGCCTCGGGATTGATCGATTGCGCCCAGTCGAGCGCCGAGGCGGCGTCCGACAACTCGCCCTGGCCGTGGTCGAAGGACCCCTGGCTGCGTCCCACGCCGCGGAAATTGAAGCGCAGCACGGAAAAGTTCCGGTGCGCGAAGGCATAGTAGAGTTGATAGACGATCTGGTGGTTCATCGTGCCCCCGAACTGCGGATGCGGATGGAGCACGATGCCGATCGGGGCGTTCCGCTGCCGCGCCGGGTGATAACGGCCCTCGATGCGCCCGGCGGCGCCGGTGAAAATGACCTCGGGCATGGGCACCTCGGTTTGTGTGGTGGATCGCGACTCGCGGCCGCTTTCTCAGAGCGCGCTTGACGGCTGCCGCGAGCACACGTAACTATCTAGAACCATTCCAGATTTTGCCACGCGGCGCCGGCCGATTCCGGAAGTCGCGGGTCGCGGCGGCGCTTTCTAGCATGGGTGCGGGGGCAAAAAGCAAGGGTTTCGGAGGGGTTGCACGTGCCATCGGCGCTGCACCCACCGCCGCGCCACACCGCGATTAAAGGGCATGACGGACCGTATCTATCTTGACTGGAACGCAACCGCGCCGCTGCGCAACGAGGCGCGGGCCGCAGCGCTTGCCGCGTTCGACGTCAATGGCAACCCGTCCTCGGTCCATGGCGAGGGCCGTGCCGCGCGCCGTCTGATCGAACTGGCGCGCGAACAGGTGGCTGCGCTCGTGGGAGCGCAGCCGCGCAACGTGGTGTTCACCTCCGGCGGCGCGGAGGCCAACATGTTGGCGCTGGCGCCGACGGCGGCACGCGACCGCCTCTTGGTATCGGCCATCGAGCACCCCTCGGTCCTCGCTGGCGGGCGGTTCCCGACTGGAGGCGTCGAGCGCCTGCCGGTGACCGGCGACGGAGCGTTGGACATTGCGGCGCTCGAACGGCGCCTGGCCGCGCTCGGGAGCCGCGCCCTGGTTTCGCTCATGCTTGCCAACAATGAGACCGGCGTGGTCCAGCCGGTTGCCCAGGCGGCGCATCTCGTCCATGCCGCCGGGGGCGTCCTGCACGTCGACGCGGTTCAGGCGGTCGGTCGAATTCCGTGTGATATCAATGCTCTCGGCGCCGACTTCCTGACCTTGTCCGGGCACAAGATCGGCGCCCCGAAGGGTATTGGCGCTCTGATCGGGCGCACGGAGTTGCCTCTTGTCGATGCGCTCATCAAGGGCGGCGGGCAGGAGCGCGGTCTGCGCGCGGGCACCGAGAA
>CBFGVM010000523.1:0-2705 GCA_965652015.1 uncultured Alphaproteobacteria bacterium | reverse complement strand
GGCGCATCCCATCGCGCTCGGCGAGGAACTCGAGGAAGAGCCGGTTTAGTTCTCAACAGGTTATTCCCTACCGGTCCGCGGCCGAAAGCCGGGCATTGGCTTCGCAGATCGATGTCGCCACGGGTCATGGCGCAGACGAGAGCATCATGCATGCAATCGATAGAATGAGCGCGGGTGGCATGACCAGAAATCCCAGACGCAGGAACGTCGACACCGTCACCTCCTGGCGCTCGCGCCGCAACGCGGTCAACCAGAGAATGGTCGCGAGCGAGCCGGTCACGGACAAGTTCGGCCCGAGATCGACGCCGATCAGCACGGCGCCGGAGACCTGTGCCGGGACATGATCGGCGGCAAGAACCGAACCGGCGACCAGGCCGGCCGGCAGATTGTTGACGAGGTTGCCGGCGATCGCGATGAGAATGCCCGCGCCCCAGGCAGTGCCGTGCGGTGCGCTGGCCACGGCCTCCCGTAACAGATCGCTCAATATTCGAATGACCCCGGTGCGATCGAGCGCTTGCACGAGCACGAAGAGGCCGGCCACCAATGGCAATATCTCCCAGGACACATCGCGAAGGACGGGCCAAGGCGATTGCCGATTGAGCGCGATGGTCGCCGCCGCGGTCACGCCGGCGCAGATGAAAGTCGGCCATCCAAGCGCGATATCGAACGCCGAGCACAAGAGCAGGCACGCGGCCACCGCCAATATGCCGCCGGCCGCCATCTTCCCGCCTCGCTGCAGCGGCGGACGCGCGACATGGCGCGCGATCCGCTCGGCGGCAAGCGTGCGGCGCTGGGTGAGGCGAAGCACGAGATAGGTCGCGCCGATTGCGACGAGGGACGCCGGTCCGAATCGGGCGAGCCAGTCGAGCAGCGAGGGCATGTGGCTGCCGAACACGACAAGGTTGGCCGGATTCGAGATGGGCAGCGCGAAGCTCGCGGCGTTGGCGATGAACGCGCAGATCAAGAGATAGGGCAGCGGCGAGGCGCCGGCGGCGCGCGTGGCGGCATAGACCGCCGGCGTGAGCACGACCGCCGTGGCATCGTTCGAAAGCAACACGGTCACGACGGTGCCGACGGCGTACACCAGCGTGAACAGGCGGTGCGGCGATCCGCGCGCGAGCGCGACGGCGAGGGCGGCGAGCCAATCAAACAAGCCTTCCACGCGCGCGAGTTCCGCCAGCAGCATCATGCCGGTGAGAAAGAGATAGAGATCGAGCCCGCGCCCAATCCCGGCGAGCGCGTCGGTCCACGACAAAAGCCCGCACACGACCAACGCGGCCGCGCCGGCCACGGCCCACACCGCCTCGGGCACGCGCCACGGGCGAATGATGACACCGCCCGTGGCGAGGGCCGCGATGCCCAAGGTCGCGGCGGCGGTTGCGTTCAGCATCGACACGCCTCTCTCACAGCACAATATGAATCTCGTCGGCAGCGTGGATGGCTCTCACGCCGCCGGTCGGAAGACGGTTGGCTCGTCCTGATCGTCTGTCCGCGCGCGGTCAATTCATAGCTATGAATTAACTAGCGCCGAGTCGATTGGCAGCTTCGATACTTTGGTTTGGGGTCAGACAAACCTTGGCGTAAACGGTGCGTTAAAAAGACATCACTTTTCCCAAAAAAAGAATCGCGCCCGCGAATTCATTCGGCGCGCACGGGGACCGATGACCGCCGGCCTGAGATGATCAGTCCCCGCTAGGCGCCCACGACGACAGCGGCCAGTCATCCGTCGGAGACTAACCGCTCGCGACCGGCGTCGGTGCGGCAAGGAAATTGCGCGTCGCGTACCACAGCAGGTGCCGGTTGTTGCTGTATCCCGGGCTGTGCGCGGTATGCGGCAGGATGACGAACTGGCGGTCGCCATTGGGCAGTTGCTGGAAGAAGTCGAGGAGATCCTCGGTGGTCGAATTGCCGTCATGGGTGCCGCGGATCATGAGCACGGGCGAGAGCACTTTCTTGGGATCGACCAGCGGCAGATTGGCGGCCATGTCCAGATAGGTGCCGGTCGGGACCTGCTCGCCGAACTTGAGCTCGACGGCGATGATGGCTTCGGGCACCGCCATGTCGTAGCTCGAGGCGAAGCCGTCGCGGGTGAAGATGGAGCGGATCATGGCCGCGTCGCGCTTGCGGCGATTATTGTTGCGGTAGAACTCGATCTGCTGCTGCCGCCTGCCGATCTCCGGCGCGCCGCTACCCTGATAAGTGAAGGCGACCAGCACCAGCCGGTCCACCCGCGCAGGCTCAACCTGGGCGAAAGCGGCGGCGCGGATGGCCCCCGAGGAGGTGCCATAGAAATGCATCTTTGCCTGACCGGTTTCGCGCGCCACCACGGGGATGGCGACCTTGAGATCCTCGACGCTGCTGGCGATGTCGGAGTTGTTGCCCGAACTGCCGGAGTATCCGTAGCCGTCGTGATCCATGGTCCAAACGTCGTAGCCGTAGCGCGCGAACACGTTCATCAGCGAGTACTCGCCCTTGCCCGGTACGGCGAGATCGTATGACGAGCGTGTGGAGTTCGACGAGCCGTGCACGAGGAAGAGAACCGGAAGCGCGCTCTCGCCGGGCGTTGGCGCGCCGATGCGCTTGCGCCAGAGGTTGAGCGCAACCTCGCCCTTCTTGGCCCAGTATTCCGCGCTCCAGATCGCGCCTTCGTTCGATTGCGCAACCCCGGTGGTCTGCGCCTGCGCCGGGAAGGCCGACGCCAGTCC
>CBFGVM010000522.1:0-2735 GCA_965652015.1 uncultured Alphaproteobacteria bacterium | reverse complement strand
GCGACCGCCTCGATGGTCTCGGCCGGATGCCAGACCGAGCGTTTGACGCCGGTCGCCGAAATCGTCGTCTCGGCCCAACCGCCGAAATGGATGTCGTAGATCACTTCCGGCCGCGCAAACTCCCATGGATTGCCGAAGGACAGCCATTCTTCAGGATACTCCTGCTGCCAACCGTCCCTGATGACTTGGCGAAAGAGTCCGTGATCGTAGCGAATGCCGTAGCCGCAGGCAGGAATTCCGAGGCTCGCCATGCTCTCCATGAAGCAGGCGGCGAGCCGACCAAGGCCGCCATGACCCAATGCCGCGTCTGGCTCAGAGGCGCGCAGCCGGTTTAGATCGACTCCCAGATCCCCGAGCGCCGCTCGAAACGTCTCAGTGCAACCCAGATTGCTGAGCACATCGGCAAAAAGTCGCCCAATGAGGAACTCCAGCGACAGATAGTAGACGCGCTTGCGGCCCTGGGCATGGCTGGCGCGGTCCACCGCCAGCCAGCGATGGACAATGCGGTCTCGAATGGTCAGCGCGGCCGCGACGAACCAGTCTCGGTCCGTGGCTACAGATGCATCCTTACCCAGGTCGAGCGCCAGTTTGGCGAGAACGGCGCTCTTGATTTCCTCGACGTTGTCATCCTCTGCCGGCGCGGTGCCCGGACGCCTCGAGAGATCACCGGCACCGCTATGCTTCGCTGGTCCCGAATTGCGAGCGAAGCTCGGCTTATCCATGCCCACGTTCCTCGATAAGATCGAATTTGTAATCACTGAGAAAAGAGGACACAACCCATGATCTTTCTGCGACTAGTCTGTGCGCTGGTGGCCGCGGGCGCAGCGATCATTGCCGCCGAGGCGCAGACCGACATTCCGCGCCCGGTTTGGCCGCCCGGCGATGAAATCGGGATGGCAAACACGCTTGGGCCGACCACCTGGCAACGCTGCGCAACCTATCTCGCCGATCCCACGGCGAGGTCCTACGAGCTTTCACATCTACGCTCGAACACAATGCCGCAATCGCCTTTCGGCGTGCCACTGCGGGAAAGATATCGGCCGACGGTGGGCGTCGCCGGTACGAGGCACGCCTTCAACGGCGAGGAGACCGTGAGCGGCGAGCCCGGGGCGCAGGGCACGCAGATGGATGCGATCGGCCACTTCGCGGTGCTGCCACAGCTATGGGACGGCAAGAGCGAATTCCCGGCCGACTCGGCACAGTATTACGGCAACTACAAGCAAGCCGATGTGAAACCGACCCCCGACTCTCCGTTGCAGAAGCTCGGCATCGAGAAGGTGCCGCCGATCGTCACGACCGCGGTGCTGCTCGACGCCAAGAGTCATCTTGGCCGTGGAGGCACGATGCAGGCGGGCCAACTCGTCGCCGCGACGGACATCGAGGCGATGCTGAAAGCGCAGGGCCTGGAGCGGCGCGGCCTCATGCCTGGCGACGTGGTCTACATCTACACCGGCTGGGGCGATAATTGGAAAGACCCTGACACGGAGAAATTCTATTACACCAAAGGTCCTGGCCTCGCTTATGACGCAGCCAAGTACCTCGCGGAGAAACGGGTCGTGCTGGTGGCGCTCGACAATCCATTCACCGATCCGGTTGCCGAGGGTTTCCTGGAGGGCAAGGCTCCGCCCCCGCCAGGCGCGCCCGAAGGCCTGCCGTTTGCGATCCATCACGTCAACCTCACCCAATTTGGCATCTACCAAATCCAGAACGCGAACCTCGGAGCGCTTGCCAAGGATAAGGTGTGGTTGTCGTGCACGATGATCTTGCCGCTGCGCGCGCAGGGAGCTGCCGGCTCGCCAGTGCGGCCGGTCGCGATTGGCGCCCCCGCACGGTAGCAGGCCGCTTTGCACCGACGAAAGAACGGACCGCCGGCAAGCGGACATACCCTGCGGTCACTGGCCTGGTATCCGCCCAGCCACCAGGCGCACCTTGCGCGGCGCTGCAATCCAGATCGCTGCCGCAGAAACGACGCAACACGCGATGGCCAGAACAAAGGCCAGCCCGTAGCTGCCGGTGGCGTCATGAATGATGCCTGTGATCCATGGTCCGGCGGCGCCGCCGCCAATCAATGCAACCGTGATCGTACCGAAGATCGACCCGTAGTGTGGGCCTTCGAAGATCTCTGCAACGATGGGGCCCATGACCGAGGTCAGTGCATAGCCGAGGAAGCCCTGGCTGATCACCATGAGGTAGAGCAGCACGTTGGATGGGGAATGTTCGAGGGCGATCAGCGCAAAATAGCAAATCGCGAAACCCGCGCACCCGGCGGTCCACGTCCACTCCCGGCCAAACCGGTCCGACAACGCCCCGAGGATAATCTGGCCGGGAATACCCACCACGCTGACGATTCCGAGAGCCCAAGCCGCAACGAGCGGGGTGAACCCGATCTCGACGAGGTACTTCGTCTGGTGGACCTGCACGGCGTACCACGCGACGAGGGCGCAGAAGTAACCGAGCACGATCCACCAGAAGCGGCCGGTGCGCGCGGCCCGCGCCAGCGTCCATTCGATCGCCGCCCAGGCGGGATCGACGACATTCGAAGCACGCTTCTCGGCTGCCGATGCCATTTGTGATGCACCGTCAGGCAGCAATCCGACGTCTTGCGGCTTCTTGCGAACGAGGAGATTCAGTGGACCCACCAGAAAAATTGCGAGCAACCCCATGGCCCAGCACGACGCGCGCCAACCGTCGGTCACGATGATCGACTGCAGCCACGGCAGCAGGATTATGGCGCC
>CBFGVM010000521.1:0-2739 GCA_965652015.1 uncultured Alphaproteobacteria bacterium | reverse complement strand
GCGATCGGCGCGAGCAGGTGCTCGTCCGGCGCGTGCTGCGAGCATCCGGCATAAGAGTGCGGAATCCAGATTGTGCGCAAACCGAGCACGTCGGTGAAGCTGTCGTTCGGCAGCGATCCGCCGAAACTGGGCAGAATGGTCGGCGTCCGCCCGGTGGTGTGTTCGATCGAACGGGCGACGAAGCCGACCCACGGGTCGCCTGGATCGAGCCGGCTTGCCTGGAAAAATCCGCCTCTGCCGCGGCGCACCTCGACTTGCCTGAAGCCGTGGCGGTCGAGATGGCGGCGCAGCGCCGGAATGATGTCGTCCACGTCGGTCCCCACCACATACCGCAGCTGGCAGTGGGCGCGCGCCTGGCCCGGAATGGCGTTGACCGGCTGTTCCGGCGTTCCCGTAACGAAGGCCAGCACCTCGAAGCTGTTCCAAGCGAAGACGCGTTCCGCCGGGCTGAGATCCGTTTCGCCCCAGTCGGGGTCGACGGTTGGACCGTTTCCGCCGCCATGGACCTCCACGTTGGCAAGAACGCGCCGCACCGAGGCGGGCAAGGGGGGCCGCCATTCCGGGACGCGAATGGTCCCACGCGCATCGGTGATGCAAGCGAGTGCATGTGCGAGGATGATGCCGGGGTTGGCGAGAAGGCCGCCCCAGTTGCCGGAATGATGGGCGCCCTCGCGCAGATCGACGATGAGCTCGATCGGATGCCCGCCGCGCGACCCGAGAAACAGCGTCGGCCGATCAGGAGCGGTGCGCGGGCCGTCCGAGGCGATCAGAAGATCGGCCCGCAGCAGGCCGTCCTTGTGCGCGCGGCAAAGCTCGCGCAATCCGGCGGAGCCCACTTCCTCCCCCATCTCGATGAGAATCTTCGCGTTGAACCCGAGACCGCCGCGCTCGGCGATCACGGCGGCGAGGGCGGCGATATTGATGCTGTGTTGCCCCTTGTTGTCGGCGGTCCCGCGGCCGTAGATGTGTTGACCCTCAACGGTCATGCGCCACGGCGAAAGCCCCGGCCGCCACAGATCGTCCAGGCCGCGCACCGTGTCGCCATGCCCGTAGATCAGAACTGTGAACGCGGCTTCTTCCTCGCTCCGTTCGGCCACGAGAAACGGAGGACCCGACGGGTTGTCGAGAACGCGCGACGTAAATCCGAGCGGAGCGAGGCTGGGCACCATCTCTTCGTCGAGATAGCGGCGCAGCTCGCTCGCGCGTTCCGGTTCCTGGCTCGTGCTGGGGATGGCAACCCGCCGCTGCAAGTCGACGAGGAATTCGCCGCTGTCGAAATAGGTCTGCGCGCGGGAAATGGCGGCGGCGCGGCTCATGCTTACATCCTGCTGCGCGCTTGAGTTGGTTGGATGAGGCAATTACGGTCGCACGGATATTGCATGGGGCCCAATGCCGCGGCAAGGACGGCCATTCTTCAGCCGGCCAGCGCTTCGGCGAAAAGCCGGAGGGGGACGTGTTCAAGATCATGCATTTGGAGGAGTGTGCGGTCACTCCAATGGCAGGAGGACGCGGCGAGCAGATCAAGTTGATCAATGCGGGCCTTGGCACCGAGAAGCTCGACGTCCATTTCAACCGGCTGCGAGCGGGTGGACCGCGCGGCAAGCGGCACCGCCACACCAACGCCGATAACGTTTACATCGTCAAACGCGGCGAGGGCACGCTGACCGTGGACGGAGAGACCCACGTCATCCGCGAGAACGATGTGGTCTACATTCCCGCGGGCATCACCCATTCGCTGTCCAACCTGAGCGACAAGCCGTTCGAGATTTTCGAAATCTACGCACCGGCCGGCCGGCAGTTTGACGTGGTGGCGGACGAGTGAAGCGCTGAATGAGCTATGACCGATAGCAAAGGCGTCCTGTTCGTCCCCTACCAAGAGACGTTGGGCTTGCTCGGCGTCGAGGATGCGCTGCGCGTCTGCGAGGAGGTCTACGGCATGCATGCCCGCGGCAGCGTGGTGTGGTCGTCACCGCAGAGCTTCAAGCTCGACGTGGCCGAGGAGTTCAACAATCATTGGCATGTGAAGTCTGCGTTCCTGAAGGAGATTCCCACAACGGGCGTGCGCCTTTACAACTATTACGACGATGGCGTGCGCAACACCGTCGGCGGTCTGGGCTGCACGCGCTACATCGTGCTGTCCGATCCTCGCAGCGGCGAACCGGTTGCGATCGTCGAGGAGCATTGGAGCTATGCGCTCCGCAGTGCGGCGGCTGCGACGCTCGCCTGCAAATGGCTGGCTCGCAAAAGCCCGAAGGTTCTCGGACTCGTCGGGATCGGTACCATGGGCGCTAATTCCCTGCGCTGTCTGTGCACCATGTACAAGTTCGAGGAGATCCGTTGCACTTCGCGCCGGCCCGAGACACGCGAAGCATTTTCCAGAAAATGGTCGCAGGCTCTCGGGATTCCCGTTCTCGCGAAGGATTCGGCCGAAGAGGTGGTGCGCGGCGCCGATATCGCGGTCGGCGGCACCACCTCGGGCGAGGTCGTGAGCCGCGAGCCCTGGCTCAAGCCCGGCTCAACGTTCATTTCGCTGGCGCGCCGCGAGCTCGATCCCGCCGGCTGGTCGAAGATGGATAAGGTCGTCGTCGATAGCTGGGACTTCAACATGCTGCAGCGCGAATTCAAGCGCACGGTTGAGACGGGCCTGTTCTCGCGCGAGAAGCTCTATGCCGAAATCCACGAACTCGTATCGGGCGAAAAGAGGGGCCGGCAACGCGACGACGAGCGAATTCTCATCCA
>CBFGVM010000520.1:0-2746 GCA_965652015.1 uncultured Alphaproteobacteria bacterium | reverse complement strand
AGTCGAACACGCTGCCGCTGTTCCCTTCCGGAGGCTGCAATTCCGGGCGCACGCTCGGCTGGGTCGCTGTGTCGGGCGTGATGCAGAACTTCGAAAGCTGAATGCCGTAAAACAGGTTCTCTCCGAACAATTCGTCCGCGCTTTGGATTTGGATCCGCCCTCCCGATTTCTCCTCAATGACGCGTTGCACGACGGCCGTCGTTGTCATCTTGGTCTGCGCGCTGGTGTCGAGTTTCACGTCGTAATGCACTTTATAGGAGGTCGTCGCGCTGAGCGCCGCATAACCGGGGCAGACCTGCTTATTGGCCTTGAGCAGGCGCTGCACGACGTCGTCGCAATTCTTCTCGCGCAGCAGATTGTCCTGGATCTCCAGCAGGTCATCCATCGCGATCTCGCTGATGGCGACATCCCTCATCCGGTATTCGATCGTCGTGACCCGAGCTCCCTCCAATTTGGCGTTCAGCTCGTCGACATAGCCACCACGCAGCGAGAACTTGCCGTTCTCCAGCCGCCGGCGGACGTGGTCGAGCGTCGGAGATTTCTGCAGCTTGCCGGTGAGAAGGGGAGCGTCGACATCGCAGACCTTGCGGAACGAGTTGCCTTCGACCAGGTAGAGCGAGCCGGGTCCGCGAAGCTGGTTCGGCGGGATCAGGGGCTCGAACCCGTACTCCCTGATCGCCTTCTCCATGTCATCGCGATGCGGACCAAAGGCCACAAACCACACGGCGGGAATGATCACGGCCACGGGGAGGATAAACAGGACGAGCCAAAGCCAAAGCCGTCGGCCTCGACCGCGACGAGTTGCGACTCCTGACTTTTTCGTCCGCCGACCATTGTCCAGCCTGGTCCGCCGGACGTGACCGTCGCTCATCGCTTCGCAGGACAGCAGTAGCGGCCGCCGCACTGAACGTAGCCGGCGGGGCAGGCGAAGCTCGGAGCGATTGTGGCGACCAGGAAGGCGAGGACAACCGCGGACATGAGGGTCAGACGCATGACGTCCTCCTCCTTATCGGTTGGTTGGCGCTACGGCTGGCGATTATGCCAGAAAAGCACAGGGCAGGGGTGAACTAGTTCACATCGCTCGAAATATTGCTGACCTTCAACCCCATGCCTTCGCCGCAGTCGCCAATCCCGGGCCGATGGAAAGGGCAAGAACCATTTCGTTAACCAATTAACCTTAACATCGCGCCTCGTCGGTTACGTTCATCGGGGTGCCGCCATGCATAAGATCGCGGTCGCGTTCTTCTACGCCTGCGCCGCTTTGTCGATCTCGGTCACGGCGCTCGTCTTTATCGGGCACGCCTCGGCGTAGCACGCCGAGCACCTTACAAGTGCTCGCGGGCCGGCGCGTAGCAACGCTCGGCTACGTGCCTTTTGATCATTGCTGGGGCCATCGCCCGCGCTGGGTGCGCGGGGACGACGGCAGTTAATGGTCGAGCAAGAGCGAGCCGAAGCCCTCGATCTTGTCATCGATGCCGTTCTGGCGCAGCGACCACCAATAGATGCAGGTATTGATGGCGAGCACCGGCTTGTCGAGCCAGAACTCGGCGATGCCGGCAAGCCGCGCCATGGCGAGATTGGTGCCGACCTGGATGACGGCATCGACGTCCGGTCCATTCACTTCGAGGATGGCGTCGCGCAACTCGCGCTCGGCCACATGGGCGATCAGTACGGGGCTCGCGCATTTGAGGCCCTTGAGGCGGACCACCTCGAAGCCGCAATCGGCGAAGAAGCGGCGCACCTGGGCGTCGCCGACCGGCATGTAGGGCGTGATCACGCCGATCCGCTTCGCCCCATACCGTTGCAACGCCGCGCGCGCGGCATCCGAACCCATCGAGACCTTGACGCCCGAGTGCGCCTCGACTCGCTGATGCAGCTTCTCGCTGCCCTCGAGCCCGTCCCAGAAGGTTTCCGAGGACATGCCCATGATCAGATAGTCGGGCTCGCAGGTCATGACCTCATCGACCGCCCGAAACATCTCCTTGCGGATGTTCTCCATGAGCTGATTGAAATCGGCGTCGTTGCGGATCGGATCATTGGGAATATGGATACGGCCGAAGTGATTGGTGACGCCGCGCGGCCGCATCGCTTCGAACTCCGGCTGCACGGAGGTGTTGGTCGAAGGCGCGATCACGCCGAATTTCTTGCGGAAGCCGAGCGCATCAGTCATGGGCGAAAGCTTGCCGCAGATCGCAGGCGAAAGACAATGGCACGTTGATCGCTTGGCGTCAGGAGCCGACGGGCAGGCGAGGGCGCCACCGCTTGGGGCCGCTGCCTATCACCTTCCGCCATGCTAGGATTACCAGGCCATGGAAGGAGCAGGCGATGCTGCGTACGGGTAAGGAGCATCTGGAATCGCTGCGGGACGGCCGCATCGTCTATATCGGCAGCGAGCGGGTCGACGACGTCACGCGTCACCCCGCCTTTTGCAGCGCCGCCGCCACAGTCGCGGCGCTCTACGACATGAAGGCGGATCCGGCCAACCGGGAAACCTTGACCTACGAGGAGGACGGCGAGCGCCACTCGATCTATTTCCTGCGCCCGCGCACGCGCGAGGACTTGGAGCGGCGCATGCTCGGGCATCGCCGCATCGCCGACGCCACTTTCGGCATGTTCGGTCGCTCGCCCGATCACGTCGCGTCCTTCGTCACCGGCATGGCCCTCAAGCCCGATGCACTGCCGGCACCCTGCGCGTACGCCGACAACCTCGTTCGCTATTACCGCCATCTCCGCGACAACGACATTT
>CBFGVM010000519.1:0-2751 GCA_965652015.1 uncultured Alphaproteobacteria bacterium | reverse complement strand
GTGTCGCACTGCCCGATCAATATCGTTCGGCGCGCGCGCACGCTCGATCATTGGCAGCGCTACCAGGCCGCAGGAGTCAACATGTGTCTCGGCTCGGATACCTATCCGCGCGACATGATCATGAACATGCGCACCGCGTCCTATCTCGGCAAAATCATGGGCCACACTTATTTCGCCGCAACCTCGGCCGACGTGTTTCGCGCCGCCACGCTGGGCGGGGCGATCTCGGTGGGCCGCGACGATATCGGCCGCCTTGCGGCCGGTGCGCTCGCCGACATCGTCATCGTCGACTTATCGGGGCGAAATACCTTGCGCTACGGCCCGGTGCGCGATCCGGTCAAAAGCGTGGTCGAATGCGGCGTCGGCGACGACGTCGACACGGTGATCGTCGACGGAAAGTTGGTGATGGAAGGCGGGGTCATTCCCGGGGTCGATTTCGCCAAGCTGCGCGCGCAAGCGCAAGCCGCGGCCGAGCAGATCTGGGACACGCTCGCGGACTGGGACCCGCTCGCCCGCACCCACGAGCAGGCCTGCCCCTGGTCTTATCCGATCGCCGAGTAACTCGACGCGCCGCGCTACTGCACCTCCACTCCGGCCGCCTGGACTACCTCCTGCCATTTGCGCCGCTCGGAAGAGACGAACTGCGAAAACTGCTCCGGCGTCATCGGGGATGGGACTGCGCCGATCTCGAGCAGAGTCTTGCCTAGCTCCGGCGTTTCGAAGATCCGCTTCACTTCGCCTGCCAGCGCATCGATGACCGGACGCGGCGTGCGCGCGGGAGCGAACAAGCCGTGCCACGAGGTCGCATCGAACCCGGGCAGCGTGGCGGCGACCGGAGGAATCTCCGGCGCGGTGGCGCTCGCTTCAACACTGGTGACCGCCAGCGCCCGCATCGTGCCGGCCTTCGCCTGCGGCCAAGCGAGCGTCATGTTATCGAAGGCGAGATCGATGTGGCCGCCCATCAGCGCATTCATCACGTCGCCCGAGCTGCGGTACGGCACATGCACCATCTTGGTGCCCGTGCGCAGCTGGAACAGTTCGGACGCCAGATGCGTCGAAGTGCCCGCCCCGGAGGAGCCATAGCTCAGCTTGCCCGCGTTCTGCTTCAAATGCTCGATCAGTTCCGCAACCGTTTTGGCCGGCACTTTCGGGTTCACGACCAACATGTTCGGGAGCCGCGCAATCAGGCTCACCGGCTGAAAATCCTTCTCCGCATCGAAGGTGAGGTTCTTGTAGATGAACGGATTGATCGCGTGCGTGCTCACGGTGCCGAGGAGCAGCGTGTGGCCGTCGCTCGCCGCGCGCGCGACCGCCGCGGCGCCGACATTGCCGCCGGCGCCGGGGCGGTTGTCGACAACAAATGGGGTGCCGTATTTCTGCTGCAGGCCCTGCGCGAGCATGCGCGCGAACATGTCGGTGGTGCCGCCAGCGGTGAACGGCACCACAATCGTCACCTGGCGCCGGGGCCAGTCTTGCGCGTGTGCGGGAGAGGCGAAAGCGATGACAGCAACCGCTGCCGCAGAGACCAATACGCGCACGTGAAACCTCCTCGACCTGGAACGATGCTCGGACTACGAGATCGAACTCCAAAGGGGAGCACACTACCGTTTGGCGACAATGATTGACAATCTGTCGCGAGGCGGCGCAAACGTCGCTCGGAAGAAGAAAGAGGCCGCCATGTCACTCAGCGAAAAGAGCCGGGCCAAGTTGACGGCGGTGTCCACCGCGACGCTCACCACCGTTCTGTTCAAGCACGGCTTTCGCAACACGTTCATCCAAGGCATCCATCGACTCAATCGTGGCGGACCGCCGATGGTCGGTCCGGCCTACACGCTGCGCTACATTCCTGCGCGAGAAGACCTCGATCATCTCGGCGTGTTCGAAGACCGCGGCCATCCCCAGCGCAAAGGCGTCGAGGAGTGTCCGCCCGGCCATGTCTTCGTGATCGACAGCCGCCGCAACGCGTCGGCCGCTTCCGCCGGCGGGATTTTGGTCACGCGACTGTGGAAGCGGGGCGCAGCCGGCATCGTCACCGATGGCGGTTTGCGCGACTCGCCGGAGATCGCGCGGCTGCCGTTTCCCGCCTATCACGCAGCAGCGGCCGCGCCGACCAACTTGATCAAGCATCACGCGATCGACCTCAACGTTCCGATCGCTTGCGGCGAAGTCCCGGTCTATCCAGGCGACGTCATGGTCGGCGACGACGAAGGCGTTGCGGTAATCCCGCAGCACCTTGCCGAGGAGGTGGCCGAGGAAGCGTTCGAGCAAACGGCGTTCGAGGACTTCGTGCAGGAGAAGGTCGCGGAGGGTCGCTCGATCTTCGGCATCTATCCTCCCGGACCGGAGGCGCGCGAGGAGTTCAAGCGCTGGCGCGCGGCCAATGGCCGCTGACGCGGCATTGAGTTAATTCCGATTCTGAGATTGCTCGCCAAGCTTCGAGTCGGACTCACACGTCTTCCGGCAGCGGCTTTCCTTTTGTTTCCGGCAGGAACGGCGCGGCCACCAATCCCAGGAAGTAGATACAGGCGAAGATCATCGCCGCCTTGCCGTAGCCGCCGAACTGCACGATCAGCGTGCCGGCAAACAACGGGCCGAGGAAGGCGATAAAGCGCGGCGCATTGAAGACGAATGCGATGCCGGTGCCGCGCGAGCGCGTCGGAAACAGCTCGGGCAACCACACTGGCATCCACGAATACTGCCCCAAGGTGAAGAACGCGTTGATGGCGGCGGCGAGCAACAGCAGATTGAGAT
>CBFGVM010000518.1:0-2755 GCA_965652015.1 uncultured Alphaproteobacteria bacterium | reverse complement strand
CAACGAGGAGAAGCAAAGATGTTCATTGCCATGAACCGCTTCCGGGTGAAGAAGGGATCCGAACAGGCGTTCGAGAACGTCTGGCTCAACCGCGACTCGCAGCTCGACAAGGTGCCCGGCTTCATCGAATTCCACCTGCTCAAAGGGCCCGAGCACGAGGACTTCACGCTCTATGCGTCGCATACGGTCTGGCAAAACCGGAGCGCTTTCGAAGCGTGGACCAAGTCGGAGGCATTTCGTGCCGCCCATAAGGATGCCGGCCAGAATAAGCCGCTTTACATCGACCATCCGCAATTCGAAGGTTTCGAGGTCCGGCAGACCGTACCTCGAGGCAAAACCGCAGTCGCCTAGGGGTTTTGTTAGGCTTGAAAATCGCGTCCGCGCGCCGGACGCGCGCGCACAAATTGCCCACCGCATCTCGCCAATGTTACTTTGTAACGTTAGGCTGGCCGTGCCAGAGATACGAGCGAGGAACCGAGTGCAGGTGAGAGTTTTGCAAACGCATGGACGACGGCTTCGCGCGCTGGATGGACTCGCGCGCGTCAGCGCAGGGGTGCCGCGCGCTGCCGCGCTGATCGCATCGCTGGCCGCATCTTCGGCGGCGCTGGCGCAGGAGAATGTGGTGGCGACCGCGACGCTGCCACGCGATCTCAGCCCCTGGGGCATGTATCTCAACGCCGATCCAGTCGTTAAGGCTGTAATGATCAGCCTCGTGATCGCTTCGCTCGTCACCTGGACGGTGTGGCTCGCCAAATCGATCGAGATCTTTTACGCCAAGCGACGGGTGCGGAAGGGATTGAACAAGCTCGCCGGCATCCGCACGACGTTCGAGGACATCGAGCGCCTTACCGAAATTCAGGGCGAGGTCGCCCAGTTCCTCGACGCGGCCGCGACCGAACTGAAGCTCTCACCCACTTCCGCCGACAGAGAAGGCATCAAGGAACGGGTTGCATCGCGTCTTGAGCGCATCGAAGCGGGCTACGCGCGGCGTATTCTGCGCAGCACCGGCGTGCTCGCGACTATCGGGGCCACTGCTCCCTTCGTCGGGCTGTTCGGCACCGTCTGGGGCATCATGGACAGCTTCATCGGCATCTCGAAGGCGCATACCACGAATCTTGCCGTGGTCGCGCCGGGTATCGCCGAGGCGCTGCTCGCGACCGCGCTCGGGCTTGCGGCCGCCATTCCTGCTGTCGTGATTTACAACGTGTTCGCGCGCTCGATCGCAGGTTATCGCGCCGGGCTCGGCGATGCCGCGGCGGAAGTGCTGCGGCTCGTCAGCCGCGATCTGGATCGCGCCGCTGGCGTACCGCTCGAGCGGGCTGCGGGTGAGCCCGTTATCGGTCGTCGCGTAAGGCTCGCGGATGCGAGCGGCGGACAACGGGGATCCTGATGAGCGTGCGGCTCGATCACGGCGAGGACACCCTCGACGAAGTGCACGAGATCAACGTCACGCCGTTCATCGACGTGATGCTGGTGCTGCTCATCATCTTCATGGTGGCGGCGCCGCTTGCGACGGTCGACATCGCCGTCAACCTGCCGGCGTCGACGGCGGAGCCGCAGCCGCGGCCGGAGCAGCCGCTCTATCTCACGGTCAAGTCCGATCTCACACTCGCGCTCGGCGATACTCCCGTCGCTCGCGGGCTGTTATCCGGCACGCTGGATGCAGCCGCCAAAGGCGACAAGGACACGCGCATTTTCCTGCGGGCGGACAAGGCGGTCCCTTACGGCGAGATGATGGAAGTCATGAACCTCTTGCGCGCGGCAGGGTATCTGAAGGTCGCGCTGGTGGGGCTCGAGAAAACGCCATGATGGCGCTGAGCGCCGAGGACATCGCCGACCTGCGCCGGTGGCTCATCAGCGCTGCGATCGTCGTGCTCGCGTACGGCGCCATCGCTGCGACGGTGGTCACTTGGCGCGACGAGATCGCGCCGGCGGAACCCGCCGCCGCGATCGTGATCGAGTTTGCCCCGGTGCCGGTCGCGCCGCCTACGCCGCAGGCGGACATCGCTCCCGGACCCGAGCAGGTGATGTCCGAGGCCTCGCCCGAGCGGCCGGCCGAGCAGGTCGAGGAAAAGCCGAGAACGGAAGAAAAAGTTGCGGCGCGGCCAGTCGAGGAGCCGCCGCCCGAGATCAAGCCCGCGCCCAATCCAGACATCCCGATCGAGCCCCCGCACCAGGAGGTCACACCCCCGCAGCCGCAGAATCCGCTCACGCCCGCACCGGTGACTTCGGCGCCGCAGGCGATTCCCGAGCAGACTGCCGCGCTGCCAGCCGCGCCGGCGCAAGGTCAGATCACGCCCAAAACGTCGAACGCGGTGCCAACGTGGAAAAGCCAGATGCTGGCGCTGCTCGAGCGCAACAAGCGCTATCCGGAAAGCGCTCAATCGCGCCATCAGCAAGGGACTGCCCGGGTCTTCTTCAGCCTCGACCGCCAGGGTCGGGTGGTCGCGAGCCGGATCGTGCGCTCATCGGGGACCGACGTCCTCGACGAAGAAGCGCTGGCGCTCTTGCGCCGCGCGCAACCGTTCCCGCCGCCGCCGCCGGAATTGCCCGGGCCGCGCATCGACCTGACCGTGCCGATCCGATTCAATCTCAAGTGATTCTGGGCAGCTCCCGCCACATGCATGCCCGAAGGCGGCTCCCGGCCGATGCCCGCGAAGCGGGCTGAGAGCCGGGACCCATGATCCCCGGGCAGTGATCATGGGTCCCCGCAACGGGGTCCCCGCGACGCATAGCGCGTCATAGACGCGCGTAA
>CBFGVM010000517.1:0-2756 GCA_965652015.1 uncultured Alphaproteobacteria bacterium | reverse complement strand
CACGCGCAAGCGCGGTGCAGCCCCACTGATAGGTGCCGTTGAGAAACCAGATGCCTGGGAAGCCGAGCACGCCCGCGATCGCTTCAAGCTCCGCGACGTACGGCGAATACGAGCGCTTGAGCCAACGGCGCGTCAGCGCGTCCATCGCGGGAAGCAGCATGCGCGCCCCTCGCGGCAACCAGGTCACGCAATGATCCCGCAGGGCGCGCGCGCGGCCGCGCGCGTCGACCGCGTGGCGAACGGGACCGCCTTCGCGGACATCCACGATGGGAATGGAAACGAGCTCGTGCATGGCGGCGATGGCTTACGACAAATCCAAGCGCTGAACCATATCGGCCGCGGGGTGCGCCTGCGACCCCCTGCCGCGGCGCAATTGGTAATTGGCCGCTGCCGCGGCATTCTCTAAACTTCGCCAAACACGGGCTTCGGGTGGAGGTGTCTAAGTGATCAAGGTTGCAGCCAAAGTGTTGACCATCGTCGCGCTGTTATCGCTCGCAACCCCAGTGCACGCCGAGGACGACTTCCCGATCGTCGGAACCTATACGGAAAATCAAGCTTGCAAGGCGGAAGGCGCCGATGCCGGCGTATCGCGCGTGAAGATCACATCGCGCGACATCGATTCCGTGTTCGGCCTTTGCACGATCCTGAGCAAGAAGCGGGAGGGCGCCACTTACATGGTGCATGTCGAGTGCAGGGGCCCGGGCGGCAGCCAGATGCTGGGCGACGTCAACTTCACCCCGCGCGCGGACAGGACGATCGATTTTTCCGATCAGGATCAGACCTATAAGGCGATACTCTATCGGTGCCCTGACTGAACAGGGCACTGCGCGGCCACACGGCCATCAAGCTGGTGAGGAACGGCATGACCTATGAAAGTATGCTCGCGGAAACGGTTGCGTTTCGCGGCCACCGCGGAGACATCGGCGAAGCTTACTACGCGCGCCCGCTCGGCGCGCCTTTGCCCGGCGTGGTGCTCATCCATCACATGCCCGGCTGGGACGAATGGATCAAGGAAGCGACCCGCAAGCTCGCCCATCATGGATTTGCGACCATGGCACCGCATCTTTATTTCCGCGAGGGGCCCGGCAGCCCCGACGATGTAGGCGCACGCGTGCGCGCGGCCGGTGGTGTCGCCGACGAGCAAGTCCTGGGTGACGTCGCGGGAGCCATGGAGTTCTTGCGCGCGCAGCCCTATGCCAACGGCAAGGTCGGCGTGATCGGCTTCTGCTCGGGCGGACGACATACCTATCTTGCCGCCTGCTCGCTCGACGGCATCGACGCGGCAGTAGACTGCTGGGGCGGCAATGTCATCGTCGACGATCCTAAGCAGCTCAACGCCAAGCGACCGGTCGCGCCCATCGATCTCACCGCCAAGCTGCGCTGTCCGCTGCTCGGGCTGTTCGGCAATGATGATGAGAATCCAAACCGTGACCAGGTGGACCGCACCGAAGCCGCGCTCAAGAAGCTCGGCAAAACCTACGAGTTTTACCGCTACGACGGCGCCGGCCACGCCTTTTTCAATGCCGCGCGCCCAGCCTATCGCCCGGAGCAGGCGCTCGACGGCTGGAACAAGGTGTTTTCATTCTTCCACAAACATCTTGCCGCGGCGGCTGCGGCGCGGGCGGCCTGAAGCTTCAAGGAGACGATCATCATGTGCTCTTACATCGTTGAGAAAGCCAAGCTTTTGGGCAGTGCCAAGGGGCCGAACGGGTGGATGCGGATCGACACCGCCAACGTCTATTACGACCATCCCTTCCACGCGCCGCTCGACCATGCGCTCGGTATCGACTTCATCTGCGAAGCGGATGGCGGGCGCGATCGTGTCGCGGTGGAATTGAGCGCGGAATCCGCGCGCGAGCTGGTAGCGAAAATTCTTGCCGCCCTGGCCAACGGCGAAGTCGAGCACGGTAAAGCGCAGCACACGGCCCCAGCCGCTGCCGAATAACAACTCGCTGCACGACAGCGCAGACCTCGGAGGAGGCGCCCATGACGGTCGACACTCGAACGCGGTTCGACGTCGTTCCGCTCAGCAAGCATATCGGGGCCGAAATCCGCGGCCTCGATCTACGCGAAAAGCCGGACGAGGCGACCACACGCGCCATCTATCGAACCTGGCTCGATCATCTCGTCATCGTCTTCCCCGGCCAGACGCTCTCGCAGGAAGATTTGCTCCGCGTGACCGGCTACTTCGGTGCGCTCGGCGAGCTGTCCCGGCCGGCCAAATATTTTCCCAAGGGCTATTCGCGCCTGCTGCCGGGCATCATGCTGATCTCCAACATCCGCGAGAACGGGGAGCCGATCGGCGCCTTGCCCGATGGGGAGATGATGTTCCATCACGACATGATTCACGCCGAGGTGCCGAGCAAGGCGACGCTGCTTTATTCCGTCGAAATTCCTTCGACCGGCGGCAACACGCTGTTCGCAAGCGGCTATGCCGCCTATGACACGCTCGATCCGGCGATCCGCGACCGGCTCGAAGGCCGCAAAGCGGTGCACCACTACAACTACGGCTCCACTCAGCGCGGCGACAGTCGCGGCACCGCGGCTTTTGCCGAATGCGCCCATCCGGTGTTTCGCACGCACGAGGACACGGGACGCAAGGCGATCTATGTCAACCGGCTGATGACGGTCGGGATCGTCGACATGCCGGCGAGTGAAAGCGAGCCGCTGCTCGATGCGGTGTTCGATCACGCCGAGAAGCGCGACTTCGTCTACGAGCACGTCTGGCGCGTGGGCGATTTGCTACTTTGGGACAA
>CBFGVM010000516.1:0-2784 GCA_965652015.1 uncultured Alphaproteobacteria bacterium | reverse complement strand
CAGTACTCCATTGCGGCGACGCTACGCCGGACCTGCGAAAAATACCATGCACCCGCGAGAGGATTGCTCGGCGCCGGCGCGCCAATTCAGTATCACAATATTCGTCCGGCCCTCACGCCCAGCCCTTGAGCTCCCGTAGTGCCATTTGCCAGATCACCAGCATGCCGGGCGCGCTGTCGTTGAGACAGGGTATGGCCGCGAAATTCTCACCCCCGTATTTCTTGAAGAGACGCGCGTTCTCGACGGCGATCTCCTCGAGCGTTTCCAGACAATCGGCCGAGAAGCCCGGCGTGATCACCGCAAGATTCTTGACGCCCTCTTTGGCAAGCTGCCTGACGGTGCGATTGGTCGCGGGCTCGAGCCATTTGCCGCGGCCGAACCGCGACTGAAACGTCATGGTCAATTTCGACTCGTCGAGATTGAGCCGCTCGCGCAGGAGCCGCGTGGTCTCGGCGCAATGGGCATAGTAGGGGTCGCCATTGTCCACGTACGCTTTCGGCACGCCGTGGAAGGAGGCGAGGACGACCTCCGGCTTGAAGCCGAGCCGGGAGAGCTCCGCCCCGGTCGAGGATCCCAGCGCCTCGATATAAACCGTGTCGTTGTAATAGGGTGGCGCGATGCGCACCGACGGCTGAAAGCGCATCCTCATGAGTACACGAAAGACCTCGTCGCACGCGGTCGCAGTCGTTGCCGCGCAGTATTGCGGATAGAGTGGGATGACGAGAATGCGCTCGCAGCCTTGCGCCACCAGCTTCCCGACTGTCGAGGCAATCGAAGGGCTGCCGTAACGCATCGCCCAGTCGATCACGAGGTGCTTGCCCAGCGGCTCGAGCGCGCGGGCAAGCTTCTCGGCCTGCGACCGAGTGATCGTCTTGAGCGGGGACTCGTTTCTTTCGTGATTCCAGATCGCGGCGTAGTCGCGGGCCTTTTTCCGCGGCCGGATCGGCAGGATGATCCCGTTGAGAACGAGCTGCCAGAGCGGCCCCTGATCCTCGATGACCCGCGGATCGGTGAGAAACTCCTTGAGATAGCGGCGTATCGCGGCGGCATCGGCCGCCTCCGGCGTGCCGAGATTGATCAACAGCACGGCAATCTTGCCGCTTGCAGCCGGCGCATACTCGGCGGTGCTCGCTGCTACCGGCGCGCTGGACAAGGCTTCGTTCATCGCGACGTTGCATCCGCGGTGGCGGCATCCCGCGCCCGCGTGCTAAGCACGCGAGCCCGCCGCATCGGATTGAAAGCCTGCTTCCCCGCCATGTCCACCCTTCGCCGTTTCGCCGTCGGCCTGGTCATCGTCGTCCTCTGCGCCGGCTCGGCCTATGCGGAGACCGCGCGCATCACGTTCCTCCTGGTCAATGACATCTATTTGATGACAGATCAAATGATGCCGGACGGGAAGCGCCGCGGCGGCTTCGCCCGCCTCGCCGGCGTTGTCAAGGCCGAGCGCGCCAAGGGCGGAAACGTGATCTTTGCGCATGCCGGCGATACCCTCTCTCCGTCGCTGATGTCGGGCATCGACCGCGGGGCGCACATCATCGCCCTCACCAACCTAATCCCCCCCGATATTTTCGCACCGGGCAACCACGAGTTCGATTTCGGCAAAACCACATTTTTAGAGCGCATGGGAGAGGCCAACTTCCCCCTCTATGCCGCAAACCTGCGCGGCAGTGATGGGGCGCCGCTGGCGAACTTCAAAGACCGCGCCATCGTAACCATCGACGGCGTGCGCATCGGGCTCACCGGCGCGACTTATGACGACAGCGCCCGCGCGTCCGACCCGGGAGACCTGACGTTTCTCCCGACGGTTACCACCTTGAAGGAGCAGGCCGAGGCGCTGCGCCGCGAAGGAGCCGACTTCGTCGTCGCCGTGGCTCACCTCACCCGCGAACAAGGTTACGAGGTCTTTCGCGGCCGCGCAGTCGATCTCATTTTGACCGGCCATACCCACGATCTGTTCATCGAGTATGACGGTCGCACGGCGATGGTCGAATCGAATTACGACGCGCACTATGTCACGGCGATCGACGTCACCATCAATGTCGATGAGGAGAGCGGCCGCCGACGGACGACCTGGTGGCCACAGTTCCGTATCATCGATACGACGACGGTCACACCAGACCCCGAGGTCGCGGCGGCCGTGGCCAAATACGAGGCGCAGTTGAGGGAGCAGATCGACGCGCCGATCGGCACGACTGCCGTAGAACTTGACAGCCGTACTGCCACGGTACGCACGCGAGAAGCCGCTATCGGCGATCTCATAGCCGATGCGATGCGGTGGTCCGCGCAAACCGACGTGGCGGTGACCAACGGCGGCGGGATCCGGAGCGACAAAATCTATCCCCCGGGAACCACGATCACTCGGCGCGACATTCTCGCCGAGCTGCCATTTGGCAACCGTCTTGTGACCGTGGACATGAGCGGCGGCGCGCTTAAGGCAGCAATCGAGAACGGCCTTTCGCGATTGCCCAGTCCCAGCGGCCGCTTTCCCCAGGTCTCGGGCCTCGAGATCGAGGCGGATGTCAGCCGACCGGCCGGCAACCGTATCTTGTCGATCAAGGTCGGGGGCGCGCCGCTCGACATGAACAAGGCTTATTCGGTCGCGACCAACGATTTCATGGCGCGCGGCGGTGACGATTACATCGCGTTTCGCGATGCCAAGCTGGTGCTGCCGCCCGACGATTCGCCGATGGTCGCCTACGAGGTGATCGATTACATCAAGAGCATCGGCACCATACGCACAGGCGTTGATGGGCGAATCGTGCTGAAGTGAGGGTCGGCTGCGCG
>CBFGVM010000515.1:0-2788 GCA_965652015.1 uncultured Alphaproteobacteria bacterium | reverse complement strand
GCGCGGATACGGTGCGGCTGCCGATGGTCCGCCTGGCGGAGAAGACGAAAGCCGCCGTGCGCGAGGCGATGGTCCACGCCGGGCTGACTAACTAGGCCATTGGGCTGGCTCAGCGGCCGCGTAGGCCAGCGGACCTCCAGGCCATCGGCCGCCTCGCGGTATGGCCGCCGGGCAGCGCTGACGCTGCATTTCGTTATGCCTCGTCATGGCCGGGTCGGGGCAACCCCGCCGACCTCGTCGACGGGGACTCCTTTGGCCCGGCCATCCACGTCTTTACCGATCAAGGAACCAAGACGTGGATGCCCGCGACATGCGCGGGCATGACGACCGAGAATTCGGCGTCCTTAATGAAGGAGCGTTGCATGTTCGAAGAGTTCAAAAAATTCGCGCTGCGCGGAAACGCGGTTGATCTCGCCATCGGCGTCATCATCGGCGCTGCTTTCGGCGCCATCGTCAATTCGGTGGTCGGCGATATCTTGTCGCCCATCATCGGCGCGGCCACCGGCGGCTTCGACTTCTCCAATTACTTCATCGCGCTCTCATCGAAGGTTACCGCGGATTCGCTGGTCGAGGCCAAGAAGCAAGGCGCCGTTCTGGCGTGGGGAAATTTCGTCACCATCGTCATCAATTTCATCATCATCGCTTGGATCTTGTTCCTCGTGGTCAAGCTGATGAATCGTATGCTGCAGTCGGAGCCGGCGAAGGCGCCGGCATTGACGAAGCAGGAGATGCTGCTCACGGAAATTCGCGATCTGCTCAAGCGCGATGAAAATGATCGCGCTATCTCGAGGTGACGTTTCTCCACACGCTTCGCTTGCTGGGTGGCCCGATGCGGAGCAGCGCGTTGTTTTTGGGCATGAAATGATTGCCGGCATCTAACCATCAATACTGCGCGGGCATTTCTTCTAAGTCCCTCATTTCGCAGCATCATTGTCGGATACCGCACAGACAGCATGGATGTTGCTGGCCTACCAATGCCGGCAGCAGGACGGGCGCGTCGTCGGAGCGCGGTGCGGTCTCGGCTCGGACGAGATGAGAAGGGCTCAGGGTGGAACTGGATCGCTCTCGCGCGGGCAGGCGCAATCTACTTTTGGCTTCGCTGTCCGCCAAAGATTTCGCATTGCTCGCCCCGCATCTAAAGGACTTCGAGCTCGAGCAGGGCGCAGTCCTGCAGGAGCAGGGAGAGCGCATCGAGCAAGTCTACTTTCCCCGCGACGGCATCGTTTCGCTTTTGGCCGTGATGCGCCAAGGCGAAGCGATCGAGACTGCGACGATCGGCTTCGAAGGTGCGGTGGGCACGTTTGCTGGGCTCGGGTCGCGGCGCGCCCACACGCGTGCCGTCGTTCAGGTGAGGGGGTCGGCCTTGCGGATTGCAGCGTCGCGCTTTCGCAAGATTGCTGAGGAAAACGAAGCGGTCTGCAGGATCGTCGTTCGCTATGGCGAGATGCTGCTGATCCAAGTTCAGCAAACTGCCGCATGTAACGCCTTGCATCCCGTCGAGGCTCGCTTGAGCCGGTGGCTGTTGCAGGCGCGCGACCGCCTCCAAAGTAATAAGATCAATCTCACCCACGAGTTCCTATCGCAAATGCTCGGGGTGCGGCGCACGACCGTGACGGTCGTCGCCAGCATGCTGCAGCAAGCAGGGCTCATCCGCTACCACCGCGGGCAGATCCAGATCGTGGATTGGGAAGGCCTCAAGGCGAAGTCGTGCGAATGCTACGAGGCCATTCGGCGGAACGTGGAAGAAGTCACGCCGTCAGGTGGAAGATAGTAAGCCAGGTCCGGACTTGGCGCTAAGATCGTCATTGCCGGGGCTTGACCCGGCAATCCATCTTCTTCGAAAAAAGTTCACGCGAAGAAGATGGACCCGCGGGTCGAGCCCGCGGGTGACGGGAGAGGGCGCCGATGAAATCGGACAGCAAGGTTCGCATCATCGCCCACAATCGCAAGGCGCGCTTCAACTATCAGATCGGTGAGAGCTTCGAGGCCGGCATCGCGCTCACCGGCACTGAGGTGAAGTCGCTGCGCGGCGGCAAGGCGTCCATTGCCGAATCGTATGCGGATGCGCGCGGCGGCCAGATCTGGTGGGTCAATGCCAATATTCCGGAATATCTGCAGGGCGGACGCTTCAACCATGCGCCCAAGCGTGCCCGCAGGCTCCTGCTTCACCGCCGCCAGATCAACAAGCTCATGGGGGCGGTCGAGCGGGAGGGAATGACGCTGGTGCCGCTCAAGCTCTATTTCAACGAGAAGGGTCGCGCCAAGCTCGAGCTGGCGCTTGCGCGGGGCAAGAAGCTGCATGACAAGCGCGAAACCGAAAAGAAGCGCAGCTGGGACCGGGAGCGCGGACGGCTGTTGCGGGCCAAGGGCTAGGGTGTGAACCCAACCAAAGGTGTTGGCCTGTCTTTGGTTCATTGCAGCCCGCGACAGGGGGCCACCGATATACGCTGCGAGCAGCGACTTCTCGGCGACCACCGGCCCGAAAGTGGCGACGCCCGGCCGACGGTGCGTCGCCTCCACGGCGGTGCGGCGACCTATCGTCCCGGTCCGCCGAATCGCTTGTCGAGCTTTGTGAGCTGGCTGCGCAAGCCCTCGGCCGACATCTTCGTCCAGTGCGGGTCGCGGTGAGGATGGAGCGTGACCACCATCCGAGCGTGGTCGCCCGAGGGGTGGAAGTCGACTTCGATCGTGCTCACATAGGGCTCGACACCCGGGATGAAGTCGATCACGTGCACGAGCGTCAGCCGCGCGAGCGGCTTGAACTCGGCGAACCGTCCTCGAGTGCCGT
>CBFGVM010000514.1:0-2802 GCA_965652015.1 uncultured Alphaproteobacteria bacterium | reverse complement strand
CGACTTGCGCACTACCATGCCGATGTCGGGTATGCCCGACATCGGAGGGCGCTCCTCAGGATGAGGGGAAAGCTTGATCCCTCGTGGTGAGGAGCGTCGCGAAGCGACGCGTCTCGAACCACGAGGCCCCGAACAGATATTTGTGAGGACGTAGGTTGAATCTCGGTATTTCATTCTCGCCCCTCGTTCCCGCTTACATCGTGTGGGCGGCGGTTGCGGTTGCGTTGGTGCTCTCGCTCCTGCTTGTCTTCGCCCGCACCCGCGCGGCGTTGCTGCGCGCCATTGCGCTCGCGCTGTTCGTGCTCGCGCTCGCCAATCCGTCGATCACGCGCGAAGACCGCGAACCGCTCACCTCGGTTGCCACGGTCGTCGTCGACAAGAGCCCGAGCCAGGAGTTCGGGGAGCGCCTGCAGCAGACCGAAGCTGTGCGCGCCGCGTTGGCCGAGCGTCTCGGCCGCATCCCCGGGTTGGAAGTGCGTTTTGTCGAGGCCGGGCAAGCAGACGGGGAGACCGACGGCACGCGATTGTTCGCGGCGCTCTCCGCGGCGCTCACCGACGTGCCGCAAGACCGCGTCGCGGGCGCGATCTTCATCACCGATGGACGCGTGCACGACGTCCCGGGCGAGGTGGCGGCGCTCGGGTTTTCCGCGCCGGTGCACGCGCTGATCACGGGCCACAAGGACGAGCGCGACCGTCGCGTCGTGCTGGTGACCACCCCGCGCTTCGGCATCGTCGGGCAGACGCAGACCATCACGTTTCGGATCGAGGATCAGGGCGCGGCGAGAGGCCCGGCGCAGGTGACGGTGCGGCGCGACGGCGAGCCGATCGAAAGCCGCACCGTGCGCGTCGGCGCCAACAGCAACATCACGGTGCAGATACCTCATGCCGGTGCGAACATCATCGAGATCGAGGCGTCTGCGCTCGACGGCGAGCTTACGCTCGTCAACAACCGGGCGGTCGTCTCCATCGATGGCGTGCGCGACAAGCTGCGCGTCCTGCTCGTGTCCGGCGAGCCGCATGCCGGCGAGCGAACGTGGCGCAACCTTCTCAAATCGGACGCCAGCGTCGATCTCGTGCATTTCACCATCTTGCGGCCGCCGGAGAAGCAGGACGGCACGCCGATCAACGAGTTGTCGTTGATCGCGTTTCCGACCCGCGAGCTGTTCCAGCAGAAGATCAACGAGTTCCAGCTCATCATCTTCGACCGCTACGCGCGCCAGGGGGTGCTGCCGATCATCTATTTCGACAATATCGCGCGCTACGTGCGCCAGGGCGGCGCCGTGCTGGTGGCTGCCGGGCCTGACTATGCGAGCGCGACCAGCATCTGGCGCACGCCGCTCGACGTCATTCTGCCGGCCGAGCCGAACGGCCGCACCAGCGACGGCGCGTTTCATCCCCGGCTCACCGATCTCGGCAAGCGCCATCCGGTGACGCGCGGCCTCGAAGGCGCCGGCGACGACCCGCCGCATTGGAGCCGCTGGTTCCGCCTCGTCGACAGCCGCGTGGCCAAAGGCACGACCGTGATGCAGGGGCCGGACAATAAGCCGTTGCTGCTGCTGTCGCGCGAGGGCGAAGGGCGCGTCGCGCTCCTCCTTTCCGACCACATCTGGCTGTGGGCGCGCGGCTACGAGGGCGGCGGACCGCACATCGACCTGCTGCGGCGTTTGTCGCACTGGCTGATGAAACAACCCGATCTGGAGGAGGAGGCGCTGCGCCTCATCGTGCGCGGGCGCGACCTCACGGTGCAGCGTCAGACCATGTCCGATACCGTCAGCGACGTCACGCTGACGTCGCCGTCGGGCAAGACCCGCACGATGACCCTCGCGCCCGCCGAGCCGGGCGTGTGGCGCTCGACGATCGAGGCAAACGAGCTCGGGCTGTGGCGTGCGAGCGACGGCACGCTCAACGCGCTCGCCAATGTAGGCCCCGCCAATCCGCGCGAATTCACGGAGGTGACGTCGACGACCGAGGTGCTCGCCCCGCTCGCCAATGCGACCGGGGGCGACGCCGTACGGGTCGAGCGCGGCAGCGGCGTTCATTTGCCGCGCGTGGTCGCGGTGCGATCGAGCGACACCTACCATGGTGAGGACTGGTTGGGGCTGCGCACGCGCGAGGCGAGCGTGGTGCGCGGCATCGGCGTGTTGCCGGTGTTCGCCGGATTGATCGGCCTCCTGCTCCTCGTCGGCGCTCTCGCCGCCACCTGGATGCGCGAAGGTCGCTGACGCGGATTGGGCCTCATCGGCACCGCGTTTCTTCTGAAACACGCTCCAGTCGCAAAATTCATTGTAGATTACACCTTTCGCGCTCGACCGCGGCGCCCTCCAGTCCGCAGCCAAGTAGGGTCGGCCAATTGCACAAACCGTTCATCGAGAGGCGGCCGAGCGGCGGCGATGTCTGCATGCTCCCAGCTGCCGTCATTCAGTTGCACGAACTCGACCGGCTCCCAGCCCTTCACCTTCCAGCTGACAGTCACTCGCTGGCGATAACCGAGCGTCGCGAGATTTGCTGCCTCGACCGCCTCCGGCTGCGATCGTCCCTCGCGCAGCCCTTCCAAGACATGGTGCAGCCATGTCCAACCTTGCGGCGCTGCGCGCGCGCCGCATTGATCAACGTCGCCGCCGCAGCGCTTGCTGCGCCGGCATTCGTCGTTGTCGCACAAGCGCCATAGGCCCAGCCGAGCATGCGCGTTGCTGAGGAGGAGCGCAGTGCGGCGTTGTTCCGCCCGCTTCTCCTGCGCACGCGTTCGTCTCAGTGTTTGCATCAAGCAACACCTCTTCGTTCCCGCGGCGCATTGCTGCGCCC
>CBFGVM010000513.1:0-2813 GCA_965652015.1 uncultured Alphaproteobacteria bacterium | reverse complement strand
GAGCTGTTGCACCAGCGCGTCAGCCATTGCCCGATTAGACGGGTCGAGATTGGCGTCCCATTCGTCCAGGAGATAGATCGCGGCATCGGTATGGTGGACGATCTCCTCCAGCGACCTCAACTGACGCTCGCCTGAGGAAAAGCCCGCCTGCTTGGACTTCCGCGAGGGCGTCTCATCCTCGTCCTCCAAGATCTGCGCCTCTTCGAGGTTGGCCTGTGTCGCGAAGCGAAAGGCGAGGCGATCGGTGGTCGGCCAATAATAGGCGCGGTTCTTGATTTGGGCCTTCAAGGCGGCGAGCAGTGTCGACTTCCCGGTTCCGTTACTTCCCCGCACCAGCACTCGGCCCCGCCCCTTCGAGAGCACGAGCCGCATCGCTCCTTCGACCGACGAACAGACACTGCTTTGCTCATCCTCGCGCAGGACCAACCGGTCGAACTTGATGCGACGATCGAAATTGGGGTCGGGCTCCGGGCGCATGCTTCGGGCGATGCCGCCGAGGCGTGCCCACAGCGCGAGGACATCGTTCCAACCGGAAGTCAGTTGATGGACTTGGTTGGTCATCTCGATCTGGCGCGGCAAGGTCGCGGCAAGTGCGATCAGGACTTCAGTGTCTCCGGCATTGGCGATTACCACATAGGTCAAACTCGAAAACACGACAGCAAGCCCGATGACGCCGCCCGCTGCACTTAGGCCCTCGCGTGCCATGATGGCGCTCACCTGGGCGCGAAAGCAGTCGCGAAGCTTCGCTTTGAAGCCGGCCAGCCAGAGCCGCCAATTGTACCGGTTGCCGCTGAAGACATTGTCCCAGGCGGTGTAGCCATGGGCAATAAGGCGGTTATTCTGGCGCTGGTTCTCAAGGTAAATGTCGGCGATGCGGCGCCGCAGCGACCACTGGATAGTCATCAGGATGGCAAACGTCGCCGCGTATGCCGCCGGCAGACCAGCGTCAATTTCCACACCTAGAACGATCGAATTGAAGATCAGGCCGAGCAGCAGCTTCAGCTGGTCCTCCGCCTCATACATGAAATTGAAAATATTTATGAAAGTGGTGCTCGTGAGGAAGGGTTCAACTTGCTCGCGAGTCTGCTTGTCGGGAAATAATGTCGTATAGCTGCGGTTATCGCGGGCGAACTGAAGCATGTAACGGCCGAAGGCACGAAAGCCGGCCCGCTCGGCAAAATACCAACTCAGCGCGCCGGCGATATAGGACGCCGACTGAGCGAGAAATATCCAGATCAGGTCCAGGACTACGAAGGCGTCGTTGGCTACTGCGCGGCCCGCCCTGATTATGAGCCAGGTCGTCCCCGCAGCGAGTAGCGCCTCGGCGACGATGAGCGTCATCATCATGTAGAGCGGCCAGGAAAACAGGTATCGGACTATTTGCAGCCGAGTGATGGGTTGCCGTGGCGTGCGCGGCTCGGTGCCTGATTTCGGCGAATCGGAGGGGGTCACGAGTTTGGTCCTTAGTTGCTTGCAGCAGCCTACAATTTATTGCCAGGTCCAGATTGGACTATCATGGCTCGGTAGCAAACGCCCTGCGCCGGCTTAAGCATGAGCATCAGGTTGGCGATGATCTCTTGTCGATGACTGCTTGCGAGCTCGACACGTTCCAACTATGACGCAGTAGGCATATTGCAGTGGTGTTCGCCCGTTCGTCTCGCCTGCATTCCTCATTCGCGTTCCGAATCGCCACCTTCTACGCCGCGCTGTTCGTCGCGCTCGGCGTGCAGGTGCCATTCCTGCCGCTCTGGTTCGCGGCCAAGGGACTCGATGCAACCTTGATCGGCATCGTGCTCTCCCTGCCCATGATCGTGCGGGTGTTTGCGATTCCGCTTGCCACGCGCGGCGCCGATCGCCACAACGCGCTGCACACGGTCATCGTGATCGCCTCCGCGATGGCCGTGCTCGGCTACGGCGCGCTCGGACTTGCGCAGGGAGTCGTCGCCATCACCCTGGCGTACGCGCTGGCATCCGCGTTTTTCACGCCGCTCATACCGCTCGCCGATGCCGATGCGCTGCGCGGGCTGAGCCAAACCGGACGCGCCTACGGTCCGGTGCGACTGTGGGGCTCCGCCGCCTTCATCGTCGGCACCTTCGCCGCCGGCCTGCTGCTCGACGTCATCGCCACGCACGATCTCATTTGGATCATCTTGGCGACCCTGGCAATGACCACGGCGGCGGCCTTGCCGCTCTCCCCGCTGACCTTGCGCGACGGCAGCGCGGGAAAGCGCTTGCCGTTCGCGCGCGACCTCTTGCGCGATCCGGCCTTGCTTGCGGCGGCCGCCGCGGCGAGCCTCATTCAGGCAAGCCACGCAATCTATTACGGCTTTTCTGCGCTCGATTGGACGACAGCGGGTTTCGACGGCGGCGCGATCGGAGCGCTCTGGGCGCTCGGGGTCGTCGCGGAGATTGCGCTGTTTGCGATCTCGGGCCGGCTGTCGATTGCGCCGACCACGTTGCTCATGCTCGGCGGTGCGGGTGCAGTCGTGCGCTGGGGTGCGATGGCGTTCGATCCGCCGCCCGCGCTGTTGCCGCCATTGCAATGTCTGCATGCGTTCTCGTTCGGCGCCACCCATCTCGGCGCGGTCGCCGTCGTGGCGCGCCGGGCGCCAGTCGAGTTGGCCGCGACCGCGCAAGGCTATTTCGCCGTCGCGCTCGGTCTCGTGATGGCCGCAGCGTTGGGCGTTTCAGGCGTGCTTTACGCGCGTTGGGGCAGCTTTGCCTATGGCGCCATGGCGCTCGCGGCGGCGGCCGGCACCTTCTTTGCCGTGCTCGCCCACCGGCTCGTCATACGAAATGCGGCTTATTAGGTC
>CBFGVM010000512.1:0-2874 GCA_965652015.1 uncultured Alphaproteobacteria bacterium | reverse complement strand
ATAGCCTCGGTCATAGATTCATCCTTTGAAGAGGGCGATGTTGCAGCGGCGCACGGATCTGCGCCCAGATCCGATCCATGCCTCCGGAGGGCGGCTCGTGGCCGTCGTCGTGACCGGAAACGCCACTGCCGTCTGATGGAGGACCTATAGCGTCGATTTTGGTGCAATGCAACAGAAATATTGCGCCGCACAATAAGTATTGGTTGTGCCAGCCTTTTTGCGGTTAGGCGATCAAATCTCGGGCTACTCCCCCCTCAGCCTTTTGGCGTGGCTGCGTCCTTGGCCGCTTTGCTTGTGCTCTCGCCGAGCTCCTTGGCCTGCTCGGTCAATGCCTGCATCTGGCGTTGGATGTATTCCGCCTGCAGCCGCAATACGTCCTGCATGTCTTTCGCCCGCACCAGATCTTGGGCAAATGCGAACGCGCTCGCGATGTTTTGCTCGGCGAAAGTCATCGCCTTTTCAGTCACATCCCTCGCACCTTTGCGGGCCGTCTCGGCGTGGCCTTCGAACGCGCTCATGGTTTGGTGCGCTGCCGAAATAAAACCGTCGAACGCCTGTCGCGCCTGCTCCACGCTTTTTTCGGCGAACGCCCGCATTTCGGGGGGGACCTCGAAACGATCGTTGGCAGCCATGGTCATTTCCTCCTGTGATCGTTAGTCCACCGAGTGCGCGAACCGCTGAAGTACTAACATGGCTGTGTCGGCTCCTGCATGTGAAGTGCGCCGAACAAAGCCATCGCCCTTATGCGGCGCACTGTAACAGGAATTGGAATAAGCCACATGCGTATCGTCGACATCCGCGAATGCGCGGTCCCGCTGAAGTCGGAGATCAGGAATTCGAGCTTCGATTTCTCCGAGATGACGACGTCGGTCGTGGCGGTCATCACGGATGTCGTGCGCGATCGCAAACCGGTCGTCGGTTTCGCGTTCAATTCGACCGGTCGCTACGCCTGCGGCGCAGCAATGCGGGCACGTTTCATCCCGCGCATCCTTTCCGCCGACCCGCGATCCTTGCTCGACGAGACCCACGAGAACTTCGATCCGCAAAAAATTCTCGCGGCCATGATGCAGCGGGAAAAATCCGGCGGCCATAGCGAGCGCTCGATTGCCATTGGCACGATCGAGGTGGCGGTCTGGGATGCTGCGGCCAAGATTGCCGGAAAGCCGCTCCATCGCTTGCTCGCCGAGCGCTACAACGGCGGCAGGAGTGCCGACAGGGTGTTCTGCTATGTGGGCGGCGGCTGGTACGCCCCAGGCCAGACCGTCAAGGATCTGCAGGACGAGATGCGTCGCCATCTCGATGCCGGTTACACCATGGTGAAGATGAAGGTTGGGGGTCTGCCGCTCGCCGAGGACGTGCGGCGGGTGGAAGCGGTCAAGACGACATTGCCTGCCCATGCGCAGCTTGCGGTCGATGCCAATGCAAAATTCGGCCGCGAGGAGGCATTCGCCTACGCGCAGGCGCTCGCGCCGTTCCGGCTGCGCTGGTTCGAGGAGCCCTGCGACCCACTCGATTTTGCCCTGCTCGCGGAGATCGCAGCCCGCTATGCGCCGCCGCTCGCAACTGGCGAAAATCTCTTTTCGACGCAAGACGTGGAGAACCTCGCTCGCTTCGGCGGCTTGCGCCCGGATCGCAACGACGTCATTCAGATCGACCCGCCACAAGCCTACGGCGTCGTGCAATACGCACGCACCGTCGCCATGCTCGAGCGCCACGGCTGGCCGCGTAGCGCGCTGTTCCCGCATGGCGGCAACCAGATGGCGCTTGCCATCGCCGCTGGGTTCGGGCTTGGCGGCGCGGAATCCTATCCCGGCGTATTCGGCGCCTTCGGCGGCTTTGCCGATGACGCGAGTTTGGAGGACGGCTATATCACGCTATCCGAGCGGCCAGGCATCGGATTCGAAGGTCAATCGGCGCTCTACTCCGTCATGAAGGCGCTGGCGGCATGAAGATGTCCTCGCGAGAAGAAGTAGAGCTGGGACTCGGTTTTCCTCTGTCGCCCCGCCGACACAGTTGATGACCACCCCCATCCGCAAGCCAGCCGGAATCGGCTATTCTGTGACGCGGCTTGAGGCTCTGCGCGATATTGGCCAGGGCGATTGCATGGAGGACCGCATGATCCGGCTCGGGAAACGCACGTTTCTTCGATGCGTGCTGGCGCTCAGCGCGCTGCTCCCGATTCAGCCGCCGATTGCTTTTGCCGCCGAGCAAGTCGATCTGCTGCTGGTGCTGGCGTCGGATGTGTCGCGCAGCGTCGACCATCCGAAATTCCTGCTGCAGCGCGAGGGCTATGCGGCCGCGATTTCCGATCCGCACGTGCTGGACGCGATCAAATCCGGCCCGCAGCAACGCATCGCGATTTGCTTTGTCGAATGGTCGGGTTTCGGCGCGCAGAAGCTCGTGATCGGTTGGACCATCGTCGACGGCCAGGACGCGGCACGCAAATTCGGCGATCAGCTCTTGGAATTGCCGCGCTCATTCGCCGACCGCACTTCGATCAGCGGCGGGATCGAGTTTGCCGCCGCTCAGTTGGAGCGCGCGCCCTTCGAGAGTGCGCGCCGCACCATCGACGTTTCGGGCGACGGGACCAACAACGCCGGCCGCGACGTGAAAGTTGCCCGCGACGAAGTGGTCGCCAAGGGGATTGTGGTCAATGGCCTCGTGATCCTGAGCGATCGGCCGGTGCCGTGGAATGCCGAGCATACCAACCCGCCCGGCGGGCTCGAGAGATACTACCAAGAGAACGTCATCGGCGGCCCGGGCGCATTCGTCCTCGTGGCCGAGAACTTCAATTCGTTCGGCCGCGCCATCATCAAGAAGCTGATTGCCGAGATCGCATTCCTCTCGCCGGCGCCGCCTCGCCCGGTTCGCTGA
>CBFGVM010000511.1:0-2892 GCA_965652015.1 uncultured Alphaproteobacteria bacterium | reverse complement strand
GACGCTCAAGGGCGAGTCCGTCGTGCTCGATCTCGGCGCCTCGATCGGTGGCGATGCCGGGCATCTTGTCGAACTGGCGGCAATGGGCAGCGCCATGGCCGCGGTTCTGTTTGGTCTCGATCGCCCGACGGTGGGATTGCTTAATATCGGGGTTGAGGAGGTGAAGGGCCTCGAGGCGGTGCGCGAAGCCGGTCAAATTCTGCGCGCGGGCCAGTGGCCGCAATTCGAATATGCGGGCTTCGTCGAAGGTGACGATATCGGCAAGGGAACGGTGGATGTAGTGGTGACGGAAGGCTTTTCCGGCAACATCGCCCTCAAGGCTGCCGAAGGCACCGCGCGGCAACTCGGCCAATATCTCAAGCACGAAATGAACCGTACGCTGACGAGAAGGATCGGTTACCTTTTGGCGCGCGGAGCGTTTCACGCGCTCGCCAACAAGATGGATCCGCGAAAGTCAAACGGCGGGGTTTTCCTGGGCCTCAACGGCATCGTGATCAAGAGTCACGGCGGCACCGACGCCGAGGGCTTCGCCTATGCGGTCGATCTCGGCTACGACATGGTGCGCCACGAATTGCTGGCCAAGATCGGTCAGAGCCTCACGCGCCACCGCAGCGAGGCGGCTCCGGCGCGCGCCGTCGGGGGAGCGGCTTCGTGACAGTGCTGCGGTCCGTAGTGCTCGGCTGCGGCAGTTATCTGCCGAGCCGGGTCCTCACTAATGCCGAGTTGTCGGGGATGGTGGACACCTCCGACGAATGGATCACGCAGCGCACCGGTATCCGCCAGCGGCACATCGCTGCGAAGGGGGAAACCACTTCCGACATGGCGCTTGCCGCCGCGCGCGCGGCGCTCACGGCCTCCGGAGCGGATGCGCAATCGATAGACTTGATCGTGCTCGCGACCTCCACGCCGGATAATACTTTCCCAGCGACAGCAGTCGAAGTGCAGGCGCGTCTCGGCATCACCCAAGGTGCAGCCTTCGATTTACAGGCGGTATGCTCCGGGTTCGTGTTCGGGCTTGCGACGGTCGACGGTCTGTTCAAAACCGGTGCATTCAAGCGTGCGCTGGTGATCGGCGCGGAGACTTTTTCCCGGATTCTTGATTGGAGCGACCGCAGCACCTGTGTCTTGTTCGGCGACGGCGCAGGCGCGGTCATCCTGGAGGCGCAACGCGAGCCCGGCACGCGCGAGGATCGCGGCATCCTCAGCTCGCACCTGCGTTCGGATGGGCGCTACAAATCCAAGCTCTACGTCGACGGCGGCCCATCCTCGACCCAAACGGTAGGGCACCTTCGCATGGAAGGGCGGGCGGTTTTCAAGCATGCGGTGGCGATGATCAGCGACGTCATCGAGGACGCCTTCAAGGCCACCGGCTATACCGCCGGCGATATCGACTGGTTCGTGCCGCACCAGGCCAACAAGCGCATCATCGATGATAGCGCGAAGAAGCTCGGCATTGCGCCGGAAAAGGTCATTATGACCGTCGATAAGCACGGCAACACCTCGGCGGCTTCAATTCCCCTCGCGCTCACGGTGGCGGTCGCGGACGGCCGCATCAAACGCGGTGACCTTGTCATGCTGGAAGCCATGGGCGGTGGGTTCACCTGGGGGTCGACGCTGCTGCGGTGGTGAAAGAGGATTTGTTGAAATCTTCCTCTCACGCCCCGTTGACCGCTCCCGGCCAAGCTAATATCGTCTTTTAATTCAGAGAGATATGCTGATCGCCGAAGGCGGGGCTGGCGATGACGGGAAAAACGGTCACACGCGCCGACTTGTGCGAGGCGGTCTACCAGAAGGTAGGCCTGTCGCGAACTGAATCGGCTACGCTCGTCGAACTTGTGTTGAAGGAAATCACCGATTGCCTCGAACGCGGCGAGACGGTGAAGCTGTCGTCATTCGGCTCGTTCGTGGTGCGCAAGAAGGGCCAAAGAATCGGGCGTAATCCCAAGACCGGCAAGGAAGTGCCGATTTCACCGCGCCGCGTGATGGTGTTCAAACCATCCGCGATCCTCAAGCAGCGCATCAACTCGGACTCCAGCGCGCAAAAATAGCCTCATCCATGACCGACGGGAGCAGGGCGACGGTCGAGAAGGCACCGGGCGCATTTCGCACGATCAGCGAAGTGGCGCAGGAGCTCGAGCTTCCGCAGCACGTGCTGCGATTCTGGGAAAGCCGTTTCCACGAGATCAGGCCGATGAAGCGCGGCGGTGGGCGCCGCTATTATCGGCCTGAGGACCTCGATCTCCTGCGCGGAATCCGCCATCTCCTCTATGGCGAGGGCTATACCATTCGCGGCGTCCAGCGTCTCCTGCGGGAGCAGGGGGTCAACTTCGTGCAGAACGTCTGGCAGCCCGGTGCGCCGCAACCCTCGCGGCAGGCCGCAGAGGAGGATGCGGGAGCCGAGCGGCGATTGGCGGAGACTCAAGGGGCGTTGCCCCTGCCGTCCTTGGACGATGTCAGCGACGAAAAGAGCTCACAGGAGCATTCCGCTGCGGCGGCCAGCCTCACCCGCGAGGACTTGCAAAAATTGCGTACGGCGCTGCACGATCTGACCGAATGCCGCCGTGTTCTCAACGCCGCCCTGGGCCGAAAGGGCTGATCTGGTGCACGCGATGGCGCTCGTCAGCCGCGGCGTAATTGCGCCGACGGTGCGGCTGCCTCCGTTTGTGGGGAGTGCTTCCTCACGCCCGCCGATGCCGATCACTGGCGCGCAGCGGGGGGATTGCCGTGACCGCGAGGGCTGGTTGGATGCTCAAATGGATGGAGAGGGGGCTATACCGTAGATTTAGTATCATACTGTTGTGCTATCTTCGGCTGTATAGTGCGTTGGCCTACATATAGTGCTTTGGCCCATCAGCCAGAGGAGGAGGCGATGCAGCGAGTCATACGAAAGCG
>CBFGVM010000510.1:0-2906 GCA_965652015.1 uncultured Alphaproteobacteria bacterium | reverse complement strand
GCGGAGGCCCCGGGCGGCAGTGCGCGCGTTGGGCACCCCCCCCCCCCCCCCCCCCACGCCGCGTTTTAGGATTGAGGTTCGAGGAGTTGCGCAAAACCGAAGTTGTAGCGCTTGAGCTTCGGATTCCTCACCTTGCTGTAGCGGCTAAAGTCGACACCATCGAAGCCGCTGCTAAATCGTTCGATGTATCGATCCGCCAACTGCGGAGTGAACTCCGCGAACATCGGCCGCCGCAGCTCGAGCCCTTCGTCGGCGAAGTCGCGGCCATGGTGGTAATCGTAAATCATCACCAATGACCACGCGCCGGTGATGAAGTGCCCACCGGCGAGAGAGGTCAGACGTCCGGATTTGATCGCTTCGAGCGCTTCGGTCGAGGTGTTGATGCCGCTGAACCACGCGTCGGCACCGGGCTTGCCGCCGCGCTTTTCCCAGGCGGTCATGGCGCCGAATGCCATCAAATCATTGCCGGCCCAGATGAGCTTGACGTCAGGGTAGCGCCGATAGAGCGAATCGGCATGCTGGGCGGCTAGTTCGCGGTTCCAGGCCGCGTAAACCTCCTGGTCGAGCACGACCATTGGAGCTTCCGCGAGTGCGCGGCGCATGCCCTGATTGCGATTAATCGACGAGGGCGTGGAACGATCGCCGGCGATGGCCAGCATGTGAAGCTTTCCGTCGGGTGCAAATGCCTTTTCTTTCTTGCCACGCTCAATGAGCGCGCGTGCGGTGAGATAGCCAGCGTCCTCCGCCCGCGGCTCCAGCGAGCCCAGCCAACCTTTGTACTTGCCGCGCGGCGATCCGGTGCCGCCGCGCTGATCGGCGGGAATGGAGCTGTAGGCGAGGAACGCCTTCACGCCGGCAGGCTCGACGATCTTCAAAAGTTGGTCGGCCACGGCATAATCGTCCGTGATCACCACATATTCCGGCCGCTTGCCGGCGGGACGGGCTGCCACCTCGCGGGCAAGCTCGAGCGTCTTCAGCGGCTCGCGCTGAGCATACTGAACCTCGAAATTCATGCCGAGGCTCTTGGCGGCGGCCTGCATGCTTTGGGTCGCAGTCACCCAATAGATTTCGTCTGATTTTCCCGGGTTGATGAAGGCAACGGATTGCGCGCGGACAACGGCGGGCGAGAGCACAAAGGCGAGACATAAACCGAGGCGTAACGCGACCGCTCGACCGTCGCAGGACTTCCATAAATCGCGTCGCATTTGAGCCGCCTCCTCAGTCAGGAGCAGATTAGGAGAATTCGAATTGGCCGGATGTGTAGTAGTGAACGAGAGCCCGCAGGAGGGGCTCTCTTGCGCTCATCCTATCCCACGACGATCCCTTTAGCTATGCCGGGATCTCCTTGGCCTTGATCTCGTACCTGAAAGTGTCGGGATCGAGCGAGTCGAGCCGCTCGCCGTTCACCTCCGCCTGCGGGTACATGAGAAAGCCCAGTTTGGGGCCTGACGAGCCGGGCAGTTCGACATCGTGGGCAAAGTTGTAGGCTAGCCAATTCATCTCCCAGGCGCCGAACAGCGTCTTGCGCGCCGCCACGACCTTGGGATCGTCGAGCGCGAGCTGGCCAGGCGGCTCTTCCAGCACCACCTTGCGCACGTCCGCCGGATCGACGGGAACCCAGCCGAACCCGCTGAGATAAACCTCGGCGCGACAGTGCTGTGCCTTGCTGACGATCTCGCTGCCTGCCCCCAGGCTCTTGTAGCCGAAGCGCGAGGGCGCAATGCGGATGCCGTAGACGTCGCGTGCCGGCAGCCCGGCCGCGCGAGCCAGCCCGACATAGAGCGCGTTCAAGTCCGCGCACTTGCCGCCGAAATCGCCGGTCTTGAGCATCGAGGCAATGTCGCCGATGCCGCAGCCGCGTGTCTTCGGATTGCGGAACGTATTGTCGACGACCCACTCGTAGATACGCCGCGACTTCTCGACATCGCTGAAGGCCCAGCCCACGATGTTGTCGGCGGTCGCTTTGACGATGCCGTCCGTCGGCATCAGATCGGTCGAGGCGGTAAAGAGCTTGCGCTCGTCGGCCGAGAGCGCCGCCACGCTGCCCCGGTTGGAGAGATCGACCGCCCGGTCCCGGGTCGCAATGCGGCTGACGACCTGCACGACGGGGGCCCGCTCGCCGTCCGCCCATTCGACGTGCAGCATCTGCGCTCCGTACTTCGTATCGCGCTTGAGCTCCGCCGCCTGCCCGTTGCTCGTCCATTCGTTACCGAGCGGGCGGGTCCAGTCGGGCTCGGCGACCGCCGGCAGCGGCAACCAGACTTGCACCTTGCCGGCCGGCTTGACGATCTCAACGCGAGTGGTGACCTCGAAGTTGCGCCAGGTATCGGGCCTGGGCGCGAATGGCGTTTGGGCCAAAGCGCTGTGCGGCAAAGCCGCGACAGCCGTGAGCGCAGCGCCGCCGCGCAAAAATTCTCTTCTCTTCATCGCATTTCTCCGTGTTCGAGATGCGTTTTCAGGGTTCACTGCCGGCATCTTCAGCCCGGCATCTCCATGAGCAGATCCGCGAGTATCTTGGTCACGTCGGGCCGCGCCCAGTCCACGTCGCCTTCGGCGATGAAGCGAGGCTTCAAGGTGCGATCCAGGACGACGGTCGAGGGCAGCGTTTGAACATTCCAGGCCCGCGCGACGGCGCGGTCGCGATCGAGCAAGATCGCAAACGGCAACGTCTCGCCAGCGAAGAACCGGCGTACCGCCCCGTCCGCTTCGGCCACGCTGATGGGCACGATGGCGAATGGCGCGCCGGCAAGGCGGGACTGGAGTGCTCGCAAGCTCGCCATCTCCGCCCGGCATGGCTCGCACCAGGTGGCGAAGAAATGCAGGAGCACGACCTGACCGCGAAGCTGCGCAAGCTCGCGCGCGGGGCCGTCGAGGCTCGGCAGCGAGAACGACGGTTGGGCCGCATC
>CBFGVM010000509.1:0-2907 GCA_965652015.1 uncultured Alphaproteobacteria bacterium | reverse complement strand
GGGGACTCGCTCGAGGCCTCCACCGCCGTCCCGGAAAAGGACCGGCGCGCCTTGCGGGAGGTCTACGCAGCGCGGCGGTTCACCTTGCTCTCGGCCATGGCCGTCAGCTTCTTGTCGACCGCTTTTTCCTCATCGAGGTTCTGCTGAAGCAAGGCTGCGCAATCTTGGCGTCCAAGCTCCTTCGCCCAGGCGATTAATGTGCCGTAGCGGGTGATCTCATAGTGCTCGACCGCCTGCGCTGCGGCGATGAGCGCCGCATCGAGAACCGATTTGTCCTCGACTTCGCCGGCCACCTCTTCAGCCTCATCGATGATGCCGTCGATGGCGGGACAATCCACCATCTTCGGCTCCTTGCCGTGCAGCTTGAAGACTTGTTCCAGACGGATGACCTGATTCTTGGTCTCGGCCAGATGCGCCTGGAAACCCTGCTTGAGCTGCGGATCGCTTGCCTTATCGATCATCTCCGGCAGCGACTGCACGATTTGTTTTTCCGCGTAGTAGATGTCCCGCAAGGCGTGTACGAACAGGTCATCCATTGTCTTGATGTCTTTCGAAAAGAATCCCATACGGTTTTCCTCCTTTCGTTGTTTGCGTGTTGCGCGGGTGGCGAGCGAGCGGCTTCCAGAACTTCGTGCCCGCACACTCGTTGTGAGCAACGTGCCAAACCCGCGCCCGGTTCCCCACGTGCGCGCGCCGCATGGCCGAAACTCACATACGCAGTTCCACCCAATCTGCATCAGCTCGGCGCGAAATCGGGAACGCGGGGCCAATGACCCGACTCCAGTTTTCGGCACGGCATCGTCGGGTGCACGACGTAGGCTAGAGAGTTAGTGTGCGTCTGCTTTCGGAAGGCCACTAGCGCAGCGACGCACGCTTCAGGCGCGACGCCGGCGCGGCGGCGCGAAGTTGTTATGCGCGCGCCTTCGCGTTGCACCAGTGAAATGAGAGCTGCGCCGTTCCAATTCGTCGGCAATCCCTCGGAACTCAGCCGCGAGTTCGAGCAGCGCCTGCCTCGCGTAGATTTGCGTCGCCTCTTTCGCGAGCTTCAGGCATTCTTCGGCATGCTGGCGGCATTCTTTCGGCGTAGGCATGGCGCGATCCAACTTGTCCAACGCCGGCCCCGCCGGTATCGTTCCACTTGCCACTACTGCCGAATGAACACAGGCCGTGTCCAATTCCATCCTCGACAACCCCGAGCACTGGCAGGAGCGAGCCGAGGAGGCCCGCAGCGTCGCCGAACAATTGTCGGATCCTGACTCGAAACGGATGATGCTTCGCATTGCCGAGGACTATGAGCGGTTGGCAGGGCACGCCAGGCGCCGCATGAAGGGGGCGGCGGCTCAAAGCTGAGGCGATAGCCCTCTTGCGTGCGTTGGGGCTGGCCCAGTGAGCACCGCCAGCTCGGGGAGTTCGGGGTGAGCCGACGTTTCGCTGCCTCGCGCGCTTCTTGAGGCGCCACTTCGACGTGTGCCCGCGGCTAGCGCGGGCATGACAGCAAGCAAGAACGATCAGATCCCCGCGGGCGGAGATGCGCACTCGAGGGGAACTCCGAATCCCGCTCTGCGTTCGATTCAGCATCAAATGCCGCTTCCAGCGGCTCAATCGAGGCTCGCACCATGAGCAGATCCCGCAGACTCCAAGCCTTCGCCGAAAAGGCCGAACACACCGCCCGCCGCGAGCGCGCGATCCAAAAAAACATCGACCGCGCAGACAAGACTGCAGGCAAGGGCAATGCAACGAAAACCCAAGCGATGCAGGCAGGCGCCCGCGCCTATCCGACGTCATTTCCCAAGCAGCACCTGGAGAAGCCCGGGCTTGAATCCGAGCTCGCAGTCCAACCCATGTATGAGGCGCCGCATTACCGCGGTTCCGACAAACTGCGCGACATGGTGGCTTTGATCACCGGAGGTGATTCCGGCATCGGCCGTGCCGTTGCGGTTCTTTACGCCCGCGAAGGCGCGGACGTGGCCATCACGTATCTCAACGAACACGCCGACGCCGAGACGACGAAACGCGCGGTCGAGGCCGAGGGGCGACGCTGCATCACCATGGCCGGCGACGTCGCGGATTTGCACTTCTGCGAGGCGGCCGTCGAGCAAACCATCGAGGAATTCGGGAAGCTCGACATCTTGGTCAACAACGCGGCGTTCCAAGAGCACGTCATGCGGCTCGAAGACCTGACCGAGGACCATTTCGACCGCACGGTGAAGACCAACCTCTACGGCTACTTCCATATGGTCAAGGCAGCGGTCCCACACATGAAGTCGGGAAGCTCGATCGTGATGAACGGCTCCGTCACCGGCATCGAAGGCAACAAACATCTCCTCGACTATTCCATGACCAAGGGCGGCATTCACGCTTTCACGCGTTCGCTTTCGGCGCATCTCATCGACCGCGGCATTCGGGTCAACGCGATTGCGCCGGGGCCGGTGTGGACCCCGCTCAATCCGGCGGACAAGCAGGCCGAGCAAGTCGCCAAATTCGGCAGCAGCACCGCCATGAAGCGGGCGGCGCAGCCCGAGGAAATCGCGCCCGCCTTCGTGTTCATGGCGGCTCCGAGCTGCTCGAGCTATATCACGGGGGAGATTCTTCCGATCATCGGAGGTTATCCCGGATGATAGAGCCGCATCGGCTGATGTGGCACCGCGCAATCTGGAGTGGCGCCGTACATCCCGCGCAGGAAGATTCCCGTTACATGGGTCAAGCGAATTCGCTTGCCGGGCACAATGACCAGTGCGGACGCAAGCGCAGCGCGCGTCCGCTCTAGTAACCGCCACGGCGGCCGAATCGGCCGATCAGAAATCCGATGCCGAGAGCGATCGCGGCGGTCGTGTAGGGGCGCTCCTCGATGGTCGTGCGTAGGAAGTCGCCAGCTTCGCCGGCGCCCTGGCGGATCGCCTCCGCGGC
>CBFGVM010000508.1:0-2908 GCA_965652015.1 uncultured Alphaproteobacteria bacterium | reverse complement strand
TGTTCGGCATGTCCACCTACGCTTTCGCCGGACCGGAGCGGATCGTCTGCACCTATTCCCAAGGCGGACTCGGCCGCCTCGCCATGCTTGACCTGGCGAATGCAACGCTTACGCCAGTCGCCACGCCGTTCACCGAATTCGGCTCGTTGCGCGCTGAGGGCGATCGCGCGGTGTTTCGCGCCGGTGCGCCCAACCATCCCGCCAGCGTCGTGGCGCTTGATCTCGCGTCCGGCCGGCAGTCCGTGCTGAAGCGGTCGACCGACATTCTGGATCGGGCTGACTTAAATCTCGGCGACTACCTCACGCGGGTCGAAAGCGTGGAATTCCCGACCACGAGCGGGGAAACGGCCTTCGGCCTCTTCTACCCGCCCCGCAATCCCGACTATGCGCCGCCGGCGCAGGAGCGGCCTCCCCTTCTGGTCAAGTGTCACGGCGGGCCGACGTCGGCAGCGTCGAGCACGCTCAACCTAGGTATTCAGTATTGGACCAGCCGCGGCATCGCGGTGCTCGACGTGAACTACCGCGGAAGCACCGGATTCGGCCGCGCCTACCGCGACCGTCTGCAGCTGAACTGGGGCGTGGCCGACGTCGACGATTGCGTCGCCGGCGCGCAGTTCCTCGCCACGCAAGGCCGGGTCGACGGCAGGCGATGCGTGATCAGCGGAGGCAGCGCCGGCGGCTACACGACCTTGGCGGCGCTGACCTTCCGCGACTTCTTTCAAGGCGGGGCGAGCTATTACGGCGTGAGCGACGTCGCCGCGCTCGCGCGCGATACCCACAAGTTCGAGTCGCGCTATCTCGACTGGCTGATCGGACCCTATCCGCGGGAGGAAGCGCGTTATCGCGAGCGCTCGCCGCTCTACCACGCGGATCGGCTCGCGAAGCCGGTGATCTTCTTCCAGGGAGAGGAGGACGCCGTCGTGCCGCCGAACCAGGCCGAACGCATGGTCGAGGCGCTGCGGCGCAAGGGCAATCCGGTCGGCTATTTCCTGTTCGCGGGCGAGCAACATGGCTTCCGCAAGGCCGGCAACATTCAGCGCTGCCTCGATGCGGAACTCGCCTTTTATGCGATCGAAGTCTTCCGGACCGGGCTCACGTTCTGACGCGGCCTTTTTTTGCCGCGCCCCGCTACATGCGGCGCTTACGCAGCCTTTCTGAAATCTCCGACCTGCGCATCGAGGGCGCGCTTGAAGGCGGGCCGCGCCGTGCAGCGGTCGATATAGACGGCGAGGCGCTTGTCGCTGGTGACGATGTCGGTGTGCTTGAGGATGCGCAGCACCGTCGTCATCATGAGATCGCCAGCGGTGAAGTACTCGCCGTCAAGATAGGGCTTGTCGCCGAGCGATTTGGATAGGCCGGCGAGACGCCGCTTCGCGAAATCCACGGCGCCCGGTCGCCGCAGCTTCGCCCATTCCTCGTTCGCGTAGAACAGGTCGATCAGCGCAACATTCAGGAGGAACGGCTCGATGGAGTTGAGCGCCGCGATGAGCCATTGCGTCGCGCGTGCCCGTGCGAGGGGATCCTTGGGCAGGAGCGTCTCGCTGCGCTCGCCAACGTGGAGCACGATCGCCCCGGATTCGAAGAGCGTGAAATCGCCGTCTTGAAGAATCGGCACCTGTCCGAACGGCTGCAGGGCGCGATAGTCCGGCTTGTCCTGATCGCCCTGCTCCAGAAGGCGCGTCCGGTAGGGGATGCCCGCCTCCTCAAGGGCCCAGCGCGCGCGCAGATCGCGCACTTGGCCGTAGGCGAACTCCGGAACCCATCTAAATGCCGAGATCGTGATCATGCGCTGTGCTCCTTTGCGATCTGCGCGGCATAAGCCGCAAGCTTGTCGAAGGCTGAGGTCCAGCCGCCCAGATGGCTGTCGCGGCGCTCGGCATTGAGGAACGGCCTTTGGTGGAAGGTCTGGACCGTCTTGCCGCCCTTCTCTTCAAAGGTGATGGTGACCAGCGTCTCGACGCCCGCGGACGGGCCGTCATTGTCCCAGGTGAACGTGAAAACGAGCCGTTTGTTCTCGACGATCTCGCGATAGACGCCGCCGAACCAGTTCTCGCCATGCGCCGGCGACGTGATCATCGCGCGGTAGGCGCCGCCGACGCGGAAGTCGATCTCTACCTCCGGGCAGGTGAAATTCGCCGGACCCATCCAGCGCTTCATGTGTTCCGGCTTGGACCACAGCGCAAAGAGCAGCGAAGCCGGTGCGTCGAAGGTGCGCGTGATGAGGAGTTCGTCGTCGGCCAGTCTGGCGCTCACTTGCGCTTCTCCTTGGCTTTCAGCTCCGCGAGATAAGCATCCATCTTGTCGAAACTTTCGGTCCAAAAGCGGCGATAGCGCGACAGCCAGTTGTCGACGGCCTTGAGCGCCCCGGTCTCCAATCGACAGGGCCGCCACTGCGCCTCGCGCCCGCGCGAGATGAGGCCCGCGGTCTCCAGCACCTTCAAATGCCGCGACACCGCCGGCAGGCTGATGTCGAAGGGTTTCGCGATCTCGTTCACGGTCGCCTCTCCCCTGGCGAGCCGCGCAAGAATCGCCCGCCGCGTCGGATCGGCGAGGGCCGAGAGGGTGACGGAGAGGGTGTCGGGCATTATTTAACAGACTACGCAATTAACACACTTGCTAAATAGGCCGCGACCACAAGCGTTGTCAAGTCGTCTGAATCGATGACGAGTTCTTTAAGCGCAATTGGAACATTGGCCGCCGCTCTTTTCGGCTTATCGGAACTCGCCCGCCTCCAATCGCGTTGAACGTCAGATCGGAGTTGTACGATGCCAGATGATCTCACGAACACGGGTCCGCAAGACCGAAGCCGCATCAGCCTCCTGGAACCGCACGAAGTTCAGTACTGGGCCGACAAATTCGGTGTATCAAAGGAGCGGCTCTCCGAAGCGGTGAGGAACGTCGGGCACTC
>CBFGVM010000507.1:0-2911 GCA_965652015.1 uncultured Alphaproteobacteria bacterium | reverse complement strand
GTGGTGGCCGCGCTGCAGAAGGAGCCGCGCTGGCGCGACATTCCGGTCATCGTCATCACCGCGCGTGACCTCGACGCCGCGGATCGCGAGCGATTGAACTCCGGGGTGCAGTCGGTGCTGGTCAAGGAGACATTCCGGCCTGCCGACCTGGTGGAGCGCATCCGCCGCCTGGCGCGCAGCAAGCCTGAGGTCGGCAAGCAAATGGAAGCCGCGTCGTGACCAAGGTGCTCTACGTCGAGGACAACGACGACAACGTCTACATGCTCAAGATGCGTCTCGAGCTGCTCGACGGTTTTGAGGTCGTGACCGCGGAGGACGGCGAGAAGGGCTGCGCCATGGCGCTCTCCGAGCGGCCCGACATCATCCTGATGGACCTGGAAATGCCGCGGGTGGACGGCTGGGAGGCGACGCGGCGGCTCAAGGCCGATCCGAAGACCCGCGACATCCCCGTCGTCGCACTCTCCGCCCACGCGCTCGCCGGCGCTCGGGAGAAGGCGCTCGCCGCCGGCTGCGACGAGTTCGACACCAAGCCGATCGAATTCGAGCGGCTTATCGGAACAATGCGGCGGCTCCTCGCTGACCGCAAGTGACATTCTCGCCCGGCGGCGGGCTGCATGAGCAAGGGTCGTAAAAAGGGAACCTCCGCGGCCGCGGCCACACGCCGGCGGCCTGCCTCGCGGCACGGGCGCGCGGCAGGACGACCGAAGATCGAAAAGAAAAATTTTGCCCGGCTCAAGCGCGAGCTCGACGAGGCGCGTCAGCAGCAGGCTGCTACCGCCGACGTGCTCAGGGTCATCAGCCGCTCGACGTTCGACCTGCAGAGCGTGCTCAACACTCTGGTCGAATCGGCAACGCGGCTATGCGAGGCGGACCTCGCATGGATGTTCCAACGCGAGGGCGAATTTTTCCGCTTTGTCGCCAGCTTCGGCCACGCAAGCGACGTGTACGCGCGGATCAGGGAGTATTTCAAGACGCGCCCGGCCCCAATCGAACGAGGCAGTGTCACCGGACGAGCCGCGCAACAGGCTCGCGTGGTTCATGTCCCCGACGTGTTGGCGGACGCCGAATATACTTGGAATGAAGCTCAGAAGATTGGCGGCTATCGGGCCGCGCTCGGCGTCCCGCTCTTGCGCGGTGGAGATGTCGTGGGGGTAATCTTCGTCGCAAAGACCGTGCCGGAGCCATTTACTGCCAAACAGATCGAGCTGGTCACCACTTTCGCCGACCAGGCGGTCATCGCCATCGAGAACACGCGGCTGCTCAACGAGCTGCGCGAATCACTGCAGCAGCAGACTGCCACCGCCGACGTGCTCAAGGTCATCAGCCGGTCGACCTTCGACTTGCAGACGGTGCTCGATACTTTGGCGGAGTCAGCCGTGCGGCTTTGCGACTCGGATCAGTCGGTCATTCGTCGGCGGGTGGGCGATACCTATCCTGTGGCCGCAACGTTCGGCTTCTCGCCACAACAGCGCGAACACCTAGAACGCTACTCTACGAAACCAGATCGTGGATCGACCTTCGGCCGAGCAATCATTGAAGGCCGCACGGTTCATATTCCTGATGTAATCGCTGATCCGGAGTTTCAGCGGACGGACCAGCCAAGAGCTACCGGAATACGAGCTTCAGTCAGCGTCCCTCTTGTGCGTGAGGGAGTGATCATCGGCGCTCTCACTGTAATCCGTACGGAGCCTCGGACCTTCAGTCAAAGGCAGATCGAACTGCTCGAAACCTTCGCCGACCAGGCGGTGATCGCGATCGAGAACGTGCGGTTGTTCGACCAGGTGCAGGCGCGCACGCGCGAATTGTCCGAGGCGCTGGAGCAGCAGACGGCGACGTCGGATGTGCTGCGCGTCATCAGTAGTTCGCCGGGCGAACTGCAGCCGGTGTTCAACACCATGCTGGAGAACGCCTTGCGCATATGTGAGGCAAACTTCGGGGTCCTGTTCCGCATCGACGACGAAGAGACCCATCCGATAGCCATGTTGAACCTGCCCCCGGTTTTCGACAGTTATCTTCGGCAACGGGAGCGCCGCAAGCCAAGGCCTGGCTCAGATCTCGATATTTTGTGCAAGTCGAGGCAAGTCATTCACACAATTGACATGTTGGAAACGTCGAGCACCGCACCGCCCGCCAAACTCGGCGGCGCGCGGACGCAACTCGCTGTGCCCATGCTCAAGGACGACGGGTTGGTTGGCGCTATCGTAATTTACCGGCAGGAAGTTCGGCCCTTCACCGAAAAACAAATCGATTTGGTCAGAAACTTCGCCGCGCAGGCCGTGATCGCCATCGAGAACACGCGGCTGCTCAACGAATTGCGGAAGCGCACGGACGACCTCAGCGAATCGCTCCAGCAGCAGATCGCCACCGCCGACGTGCTCAAGGTTATCAGCCGCTCGACCTTCGACCTGCAGGCCGTGCTCGACACCCTGACCGAGTCCGCCGCTCACCTTTGCGAGGCCGAAATGGCCGGCATCGTTCGGCCCAAAGGTGCCGCCTACCATTGGGCCACGACTTACGGTTTTTCGCCCGAGTACCGCGAATACGTCATGAATTATCCGATCTCGGCGGGACGCGAGACGGGCGTCGGACGCGTGTTGCTCGACGGCAGCACCGCTCATATCCCGGATGTTCTCGTCGATCCCGACTACGAATTTGTCGAAGGCCGGAGGTTGGGCGGCTTTCGTACCCTGCTCGCTGTTCCACTCCTGCGGGAGCGGACGCCCATCGGCGTGATCGTCTTGGTGCGTCGGGAGATGCGGCCCTTTACCGACAAACAGATCGAGCTGGTGACGACCTTCGCCGATCAGGCGGTGATCGCGATCGAGAATGTGCGGCTGTTCGACGAGGTGGAGGCGCGCACGCGCGAGTTGTCGGAGGCGTTGGAGCAGCAGACGGCGACCGCCGAGATCCT
>CBFGVM010000506.1:0-2922 GCA_965652015.1 uncultured Alphaproteobacteria bacterium | reverse complement strand
CATCAGCTTTTGGCCAAAGGCACCGACCCACCGTTGTGCGTAGCCCAACGGTTTGGTGGATACGCTTTTCTGAAGGATTTTCGTAGACGAGTGAGCGACAAGCCGCATGGATCCGGCTTGTCGACGTGATGAGCCGATCTCCGCCAAGGCGAGACGGTATCTCGTTCCGCCTGCATGGCGCGGGCCGCATCAATTCGTTTACCAAATTCATTTACCTAATCAGTGCGGCCTCGGTCGCTGTCGCGCTTGCGATATCGACGAGTTGGTCGCGCAGCGCTCGCAACCTTTGCGCCATTGGCAGCGTTAATTGAATCGGCGCCACGCGGAGCGGCGGCCGGAAAAAACATCGGGAGGCGTCTTCGTGAAGTTCACGGATAGGGTCCCAGTTCTATCCCATGCCGCTAGCCTTCGGACGCTGCGCATCATGCTGGCCGCCGGCGCGGCTTGGACCCTTGTTGCGTACGCGGAGGATGCTGCAGCCCGCGGAATGGGTTTTGGCATGCCCTACGGATGGTACGACGGCTGGTATGCGCCCCCAGCGGCAATCCCTTCTCGCAAGCCGAAGATTGCGCCCGCGCGGCGCGAAAAGGCCGAGCCGAAGAAGGAGACCGGCTTCGGCGACATGCCGAAAGGTCCGCTGCAGATCGTCGTCTCGATCGACAACCAGACGGTGACGTTGTTCAGCAATGGCGTGCGCGTGGCGCAGGGGCCGGTTTCGACCGGCGTGCCGGGCCACCCCACGCCCACGGGCGTGTTCAGCATCATCGAGAAGGACCGTTATCATCGCTCCAATCTCTACAGCAACGCACCGATGCCCTACATGCAGCGCATCACCTGGTCGGGGGTAGCGCTGCACGAGGGCCCGCTGCCGGGCTATCCGGCCTCGCATGGCTGCATTCGCATGTCGCACGATTTCGCCCGCAAGCTCTGGCCGATCACGAAGCTGGGCGTCCGTGTCGTCGTGTCTCGCGAAGAGCTTGCGCCTATCGATTTCGAGCATCCCAAATTGTTCAAGCCGAAGCCGGCTGAACCCGCGATCGCGCTCGACGGCGGCAACGCACGCAATGCCGCGCCTGCGACCATGATAGCGCAGGCAGCCATCGCCGATGCCGGCAGCGAGGGCAACGCGAGCGAGGTCGGTGGCGGCGATAACGTCAAACCTGCACCGCCCGTCGATCCGGCGAAGCCGCCGCCGAACAAAGCCATCGAGGAGCCGCTCAAGCGCAGCGGCCAAGTCGCAGTATTCGTCAGCCGTAAAGAGCAAAGGATTTTCGTGCGGCAAGCTTTCATCCCGCTGTTCGACATGCCGGTGATGATCGAAGACGCCGATCAGCCGCTTGGCACGCACGTCTTCACCGCGATGGAGGTGACCGAGAACGGCGCCGGCATGCGCTGGAATCTCATCACCGTCCCGTTTGAGATGACAGCGCCAGAGCGCAGGGACGCGAGGAAGAAACCGAAGGAGGCCAGACCGATTTTTCGGCAGAAGCCGAGCGCGGCGGAAGCGCTCAATCGCATCCAGATGCCGCAGGAGGCGGTCGAGCGCATCAGCGAATTGTTGATTCCGGGCTCCTCGCTACTCGTTTCCGACGAGGGCCTCGGTCGGGAAACCGGACGCTACACGGAGTTCATCGTCTCGTACTAGGCACTGGGGCTATCCCGGTGCAGAGTGAAGCGATGTTCGAAGGCTTCACCCGCACCGAGATCAAGACCAGTGGCGCGCGCATCGTCACGGTGCGCGGCGGTAAGGGACCGCCGCTGTTGCTGCTGCACGGCAATCCCTTCTCGCACCTCTCCTGGCACAAAATCGCCCCGCGCTTGGCGAGCGAGTTCACGGTGGTGGCGACGGATCTGCGCGGCTACGGGGATTCGGAAAAGCCGCCCGGCGGCACGGACCATAGCGGCTATTCCTTCCGCGCTATGGCGCAGGACCAGTTGGAGGTGATGGCGGCGCTCGGCTTCGAGCGTTTCTATGCCGCCGGCCATGATCGTGGCGCCCGTGTGCTCCACCGCATGTGTCTCGACCATCCGCAAAAGGTCGCGCGCGTTGCCATCCTCGACATCATTCCGCAGCATCATCTGCTCAACAACGTCACGCGGGAGTGGGGCACCTTCTCCTGGCATTGGTTCTTCATGATCCAGCCTTACGATTTTCCCGAGCGGCTGATGGGCGCCGATCCCGACTATTTCATCGAAAAGAAGCTTGCCAAGACGGACCGGGGCCTGAGCTTCTTCGACCCCGCCGCGCTCGCCGAATACAAGCGGTATTTCCGCAACCCCGCCACCATCCACGCTATGTGCGAGGATTATCGCGCGACCCACGGCGTCGACCTCGACATGGATAGCGCGGACTTTGCCGCCGGACGCAAGATCGCCTGCCCGGTGCTGCTGCTCTGGGGCGCGACCGGCGGCGTCGGCCGCAATCACAAGCCCATGCAGATTTGGGCGCGCTATGCCTCGGATATCCGCGGCGGCAAGGCCCTCCCTTGCGGCCACTATCTCTCCGACGAGGCGCCGGAGGAAACCTACCGCGAGCTGCGCGAATTTTTTGCCGCGGCCCATGCCGAATAAGGCGGTGAGCTGAAACTGCGAGGCACGTCATGGCGTCAACTCCGGCAACAACGGTCAATGTCCGCTATATGGTCGTCGACGTCGACGTCGCGGTCGCGTGGTACACCAAGCACCTCGGCTTCACGCTTCTCTCGAACGCCGCGCCGGCTTTTGCCGACGTTAAGCTAGGCTCGCTACGGCTCTTACTTAACGGCCCGACGAGCTCGGCCGGGCGAGCGATGCCCGATGGCGAGCGCCCCGGTCCTGGCGGGTGGAATCGCATTCACCTGATCGTGGAGGATATTTCGGCCGAGGTCGCACGGCTGCGCGCCGCCGGCGTCGAGTTGCGCAACGACATCGTGACTGGGCCGG
>CBFGVM010000505.1:0-2945 GCA_965652015.1 uncultured Alphaproteobacteria bacterium | reverse complement strand
AGCGCAAATAAATTTCGGTGGGACGCGGACGGCTCAGTCGGGAGCGTCAGTCACTGATCCGTTTTTAGCAGATAGCGCTCCTGCAACTCGGCCACGGTTGGGTGGTGCTGGGCCCAGAAGGCGTGAATAGGCGTCGGCGCCTTGCCGACGATCTGCGTGAGTGCCCAGTTCGGATTTCGCATCGGATAGGATTGGAGCCTGACCGCTTCAACCCAGGCGAAACCCGCGTCACGCACGGTCTGGAGCACGAGTGCGGTCAGCTCGGCCTCGGTTTTAGTTTCCCTATCGGCCATTCGTTTTCCAGGAGGCGGGAAGGCTTTCATTTCGCCAGGACTTTCGATGCGTCCAACTTGGCATCGTAGAACAACGCCAGCTCAAGCGCCGGCTAACCTCTGAATGGGTGAGGATGGCCCCGATTGCAAGCCGGCATGCCGCGGGAGTCAGCCTTTGGCAGACTTGCGCAGAACCTGGCTTAGGCCCGCAGAAAGAAACCCCGGCCGTGGGTGATGTAACGGCCGGGGCTCTCTCTCGCAGGAGCATTTCGTCACGGCCATGAGGGCGAACCGTAACCTTCAGAGGTTAATGCGCGAGCCCTCCACCGACAATCGCCGCCAGCTTAAATTCTGTCGCTGTGACATTTCTGCAGAAGGGCAATCCAGCCGGTTGGCCGGGCATCAGCGCGAGCGGTGGGCGCGAGCCGAGCGCTCGGACCGACGTGACGACTTGGCGGGCTTCGCGGGCGGCGGCGAAGGCTCCGCGGCCACGGCTAAATCGGGCTCTGCCGGTTGCGCCTTCGGGGCGGCAGTCGGAAGAGAGGCGCTCGTTGCGGAATGGACCACCGCTGGTGCCGTCGAGCCGGCCGGCAGGAGGTGCGCATTAAGCGCGATGAGGCCCATCGTCAAAACGGTGCCGACGACCATGAAATATTTCAGGATCAGCATCAGTCCCCTCGGGCAAGCCCCGACCACATCAAAATTTAGTCGCGCGGGGGCCTTCTGAGGTTCAACCGCCTTGGACAGATTGCCCTGCACCGACGCGAGCTTGCCCCGCTGCGTAGGGCCTGAAAATGAAAACCCGCACGGAATTGCTCCCGGCGGGCCCATGTCGTCCCGCAACCTTGCCGCCGCCGGTACATCCGCGGTCAGCAGCTCGGTCGCGAGCGACACCCTCCATATAGTCGGCCATCATGAACATTCAATGACGGCGACTGACGGTTCCCGCGGCCCTTATACGGACACAGAGGCCCGCTTGCCCCCTCCGCGCCCTTGGGCTAGCCCCTCGGCGATGGAAAACCCGGCACGAGACCGCGCGCCGCGGGTGAGCTTCGTCTCACTCGGCTGCCCCAAGGCGCTGGTCGACAGCGAGCGCATCATCACGCGACTGCGCGCCGAGGGCTATGAGCTTGCCCGGTCGCATGCCGGCGCCGACCTGGCGGTCGTCAACACTTGCGGCTTTCTCGATACCGCCCAGGCGGAATCGCTCGCCGCCATCGGCAAGGCGCTCAACGAGAACGGCAAGGTGATCGTGACCGGCTGCATGGGCGCCGAGCCGGAGAAGATCACGGCGCGCTATCCGCACGTGCTCGCCGTCACCGGGCCGCACCAATACGAACGTGTGGTCCAGGCGGTGCATCGCGCGCTGCCGCCGCGCCATGACCCGTTCCTCGACTTGCTGCCGCCCGAAGGCATTAAGCTCACGCCGCGCCACTATGCGTATCTGAAGATTTCCGAAGGCTGCAACAACCGCTGCAGCTTCTGCATCATCCCCAAGCTACGCGGCGATCTCGTTTCCCGCCCTGCCGCCGACGTACTGCGTGAAGCCGAACGCCTCGTCACCGCAGGCGTAAAGGAACTGCTGGTCATCTCGCAAGACACCTCTGCCTACGGGAGCGATCTCAAATATGCGGCGAGCGCGTGGAAGGGCCGCGAGGTGCGGGCGAAATTTCTCGATCTCGCCCGCGCGCTCGGCGAGCTCGGCGCCTGGGTGCGGCTGCACTACGTCTATCCGTACCCGCACGTGGACGAAATCATTCCGTTGATGGCGGACGGCAAGGTGCTGCCCTATCTCGACGTCCCGTTCCAGCACGCCGCGCCAGCCGTGCTGCGCCGCATGCGCCGGCCGGCTGCGCAGGAGAAGACGCTGCAGCGCATCGCCGGCTGGCGCGAGATCTGCCCGGACCTCGCGATTCGCTCGAGCTTCATCGTCGGCTTTCCCGGGGAGAGCGAGGACGACTTCCAGCTGCTGCTGGACTGGCTCGATGAGGCCGAGCTCGATCGGGTCGGCTGCTTCCGCTACGAGCCGGTCGCGGGGGCGCGGGCCAACGAGCTGGCGGACGCCGTGCCTGAGGCCGTGAAGGAAGAGCGCTGGCACCGCTTGATGGCGCACCAACAGGCGATCTCGGCGCGGCGTCTCAAGCGCAAGGTCGGCACCCGCCAGCAGGTGATCATCGACGAGGTTGGAGCCGGCGCCGGGTCGCGTGCGGACGCCCGCATGATGGCCAAGGGGATTGCCAAGGGTCGCACGCGCAGCGATGCGCCGGAGATCGACGGCGTCGTCCATGTGGCAAGCCGCCGCCCGCTGCGTCTCGGGGAGATGGCGACCGTGCGAATCGATCGCGCCGACGAATACGACCTGCACGGCACCGTGGCCGGATTTTGAGGTCCGCGTCCCAGGAGACAGATTTAGTGCGTCTTCCGGGCACTTACGACCGTGGCCTTTCCGATCTGTTGCGGATCAGCTCTCGTCTTCCGAAATTGACCCAATCCGAGTCGGCTCATCCGGTGACCGGCTCGCGGAAAGGCGAATGCGTATTTCATCGCCGAGGCGCAGATCCGACCCTTCGACCCAATACACAGTTTTGTGACCGTTAGGATCCGAAGTCTCGATTCCCGCAACACCCAATTCTAAGTTGGATATTGGCCCATTCCCTGCTGCGGCACGACTGG
>CBFGVM010000504.1:0-2960 GCA_965652015.1 uncultured Alphaproteobacteria bacterium | reverse complement strand
CGAGCCGACGCTCAGGAGACGTGTAATGGCGAAAACGTTCGCTGCTCTCGTTGTGGCCGCGATCTTGGCAACGGCCGTCCTGACGAAGGCGGAGGCGCGCTGCATCGGCTGCGAACGACCTCCCGAAGCGCCCCCCGGCTACGTGTATTATCCCTATGGGGAACCGTTGCCCGGGCCCAACTGCTATTGGTACCGGCTGCCGGTCTATGATCCTTACGGCAACATGGTCGGCTGGCGCGGGCGTCCAGTGGCATTCTGCTCCTGGTTAGCCGGATATCGGCCGTGGCCGCTTTGACCGCGCATCAGTCGCTCGATCCGCGAACGGCGGGTTCGTCAACCTCGATTTCAAGACATGTCCTTGCCGAGATTTGGCGCGCTGCGGGACAGCCCGAAGCAGCCCTCGACATGATCGATCTCACCGGTGCCGAGCCGGTGCTGCCGTCGTCATTTGCCGTCGGCACCGCAGCACAGACAACCATTGCCGCCGCGGCGCTGGCAGCCGGCGAACTTTGGCGACTGCGCACGGGTCGCCGCCAGGGCGCCAGCGTCGACATGCGCAACGCCGCAATCGAATTCCGCAGCGAACGGTACTTGCGCGTCGATGCAAGGCCTCCCTCCGAGTATCATGACCCGATCGCGGGACTGTATCGCTGCGGTGACGGCCGTTGGGTGCGCCTCCATACCAACTTGCCCCATCACCGCGATGGGGTGCTCGCGCTGCTCGGCTGCAGTCACGACCGAAGCGCAGTGCAACGCGCACTGGATGGATGGCACGCCGAGGCGTTCGAGACGGCCGCCGCCGACGCCGGCCTCGTGGTGACTGCATGCCGCTCGTTCTCCGAGTGGGATGCGCATGCCCAAGGCCGGGCGATCGCTCGCCTCCCCCTGTTCACCATCGATCAAATCGGGGATGCCGCGGCGCAGCCCCTGCCCGCGGGCGATCGCCCGCTTGCGGGCATCAAGGTACTCGACCTGACGCGTATCATTGCCGGTCCGGTGTGTGGTCGCACGCTCGCCGTCCACGGAGCCGATGTGTTGCTGATCACGGCATCGCATCTACCGGCGATGGAGCCGCTCGTTATCGACACCGGACGGGGGAAATTGTCGACGCACATCGATTTGCGTCAGAGCAGCGGGCGCGCGACCCTCGCCTCGCTGCTGCGGGACACGGACATCTTCGTGCAGGGCTATCGACCAGGCGCCATCGCGGCGTTCGGCTTCGGCCCGCAAGATGTAGCGCGGATCCGGCCTGGGATCGTCTACGTCTCGCTCTGCGCGTATGCCTACGAGGGCCCGTGGGCATGCCGACGCGGATTCGACTCGCTGGTGCAGACGGCCAGCGGCTTCAATGCCGCCGAAGCGGAGGCTTCTCGTGCGAGCGAGCCGAGGCCCCTGCCGGCGCAAGTCCTCGACCATGCCACCGGTTACTTAATGGCGTTCGCCGCGATGTCGGCGCTGGCGCGACGCGCCGAGCGAGGCGGGAGCTGGCACGTTCGGACCTCGCTCGCACAGACCGGCTACTGGCTTCGCCATCTCGGACGCATCGATGGCATGACTTGCCCCGACCCCGGTTTCGATGATGTGCGCGACCGTTTGGAAGACACGCCGTCCGGATTCGGCCGCCTGACGGCCCTCCGCCACGCCGCGGTCATGACGGAAACGCCGCCGCACTGGGTGCGCCCTAGCGTTCCGCTCGGCACGCATGCGCCCGCGTGGCCGTAGAGTGGTCAACCGCCTCGGTCGTCGAGCCGGTCGGAGGTTACGGAGCCTTGCTGGGCAGCCATGATTTCGCCTGTTCTATTCCCATTATGGCTATTCGTTCGGTGGTCGTGTCTTAATTCCGAGCCTTCTGTCCCGTCTATGGGGAGTAGGAGAACTTGAAATGAGAGTCCTTGCGATAGCTGCGATGATTACATCGTTGTCGGTGCCTGCATTCGCTCAGCAAGACCCCAAGGCCGAGCAAAACAGGGTTATGGAGCAGACGAAGAAAGAGGCCGAAGAAATAGACAAGGCCTACAAAGACGCGGTCAAAAGGACGACCCGCGAACCGCCTGTCAAGAAACCCGACCCGTGGGGAAGTATGCGCTAGTATGCAAGGGCCGCCTTAGTTGGCGGTGACTACCAAGCCCAGCGCCGACCCCCGGCCGAAAGGCCCTCATTACTCGCCGCGAGCGGAGGGGTGACGGCAATCTCGGCGCGGTTCACGACGGCCACGAACGATCCGAACTCGGCAGCATGCAAGTGTCACGACGGCCGAACCAGGCATAGCGGTTGCGTGCGACGAAGTCATAGACCCAGTCGCGGATCACCCGTGGGACGAAGTGGAAGACCCATGTCCACTGCCAGCGCGGAAGCTCGCGGGCGATGCGTAGCGCGGCTTCGGATTTGACATAGGCGCGGCCGGCCGCCACGAAGGCAAAGGAATCCGGGCTATCAGGATCGATGCCGAGCTGCTCGGCGAGCGGACGTCCCTCGGCCAACTGGATCGGAACGAAGCGAAAATAGCCGCGACGATCGCGTTTGCTGACGAAGCGGCAGCCGCGCGAGCATAGGACGCAGACGCCGTCGAACAGGATCAGGCCGTGCGGCGAGTTGATGCCGCCAGGACTGTTTGGATCAAGGACGATCGACTGCTCCGCCGGCATGGAAAAAGCAAACACCCGCGCGGCGAGCGGCGCAACGGGGGTGATACGTCGCCCGAAAGCTGGCCCGCGAAGATTCAATCCTTGAAGAAACTAGGGTACTGCTTCTCTAACGACTCAAATTTATCTGTCGGAGCTTTGCCGGCCAGCATCAGTGCCATCCGCTGGTCCTATTTTACCAACCGCATCTTCCAGCCCTCATCGCTCCACATGCAGCTAACCTCGTCAGAGGTGCGAATGCAGAGATTGAAGTACGGCACCAGCTCGACGAAGACCTCGGTTCCGCTCGGCAGCTCCTGGCAGCTGCTCCAGAAGCTG
>CBFGVM010000503.1:0-2972 GCA_965652015.1 uncultured Alphaproteobacteria bacterium | reverse complement strand
CCCGCAAGCGGGGGAGGGAGCAGACCGAGCCTGTCGCTCGCACTGATTCCAGTTCGCTAGAATCGGCTCTAGCGCGCACTCCCTCACCTGCCGGCCCCGGAATTCACGATGGCGAGCCAAACGATCGGCATCATTGTCAACGGCGCGACCGGCCGCATCGGCTCGACGCAGCATCTGGCGAACGCCTTGCTCCCGATCATCGAGGAAGGCGGACTGGCGCTCGGCCAGGACCGTTTGCTTCCACGTTTGCTGCTCGTCGGCCGCGACGCGGATCGCCTCGCCACCGCCGCGCGCAGCCACAAGCTCGCGGATTGGACCACCGATCTCGACGCGGCGCTCGCCGATCCCGCCTACGCGATCTTCTTCGATGCGGCCGCGACGCAGCAGCGCGTCGCCGTTCTGGAAAAGGCGATCGCCGCCGGCAAGCACGTCTATTGCGAGAAGCCGGTGGCACCCACCGCCGCGCAGGCCCTTGCATTGCTGCACGAAGCGCGGCGCCTCGGGCGCAAGCACGGCGTCGTCGAAGACAAAATTCATCTGCCCGGCCTGCAGAAGCTCGCCGCGCTCACGAGGAGCGGCGAGCTCGGACGCATCGTCGGATTCAGTCTCGAATTCGGTTGGTGGGTGTTCGACGGCAGCGACCAGCCCTGCCAGCGGCCGAGCTGGAATTATCGTGCCGGCGGCGGCGGGATCATCCTGGATATGTATCCGCACTGGCGCTACGTGATCGAAAGCATCATCGGCGGCATCGTTGCCGTCGCCTCGAGCGCGTGGACCGCGACGCCCGAGCGCATCGACGAGCGCGGCCAGCGCTATCCCGTGGCAGTCGAGGATTCGGCTGCGACCCTCGTCGAGATCGAAGGCGGCATATTCGGCACCATCGCAAGCTCATGGGCGACGCGCGTGCGCCGCGACGACCTGCTCACGCTGCAGGTGGATGGCACGAAAGGCTCGGCGGTCGCGGGGTTGCATCGCTGCCAGGTGCAATCGATCGCGCAGACCCCGGCGATCGCGCATTTCAGCGTGATGCAGGATATCGGCGCGGATTACCGGGACGGATGGACACAAGCGCCGCCGCTCTCCGGCTATAAGAACCCCTACCGGGTGGGATGGGAAGCGTTCCTGCGCCATGTCACAGCCGGCATGCCATTTGCGTGCGATTTTACGGCCGGCATTCGCGACGTTGCCTTCGCTGAAGCCTGCCATCGCAGCATGCAGGAGCGCCGGTGGATTGCGTTCCCGGCGACGAAGGCCGAGCAATTGTGCTGAATGGCAGCCTCATCCTGAGGAGGCGGCGAAGCCCGCCGTCTCGAAGGATGAGGCGGTGCATGGCCCTCATGCTTCGAGACGCCGCGCTCCGCGCGGCTCCTCAGCATGAGGTCCCGGGGCTGCAGCGCATCACTCGTTGCTCCGCTCGCCCGGGACACGAGCGATGACAATCACGCCGCGGCGGCGGATTTGCCGATCGCCGCATTGACGCGCGGCATGACCTCTTCGGCCATCAACTGCATCGAGCGCTTGGTAAGCGCCGGGTCGACCCAATCCATGCCGGCGTAAACCAACTCGCCGAAGTCCCCGATCTCCTCGCGCAAGGCGAGAATTTGGTCGACCACCTTGTTGACGCTGCCGTGGATCACGCAGTGATCCATGACGTAGTCGAGGGTGATTTCCTCGTCCGGCTGCTCCTTGTAGGACTTGAATACGTAGAGCCGCTTGCCGCGCTTCATCTTGGCGCGCATCTGCTCGTAATAGAAAAGGTACGGGCTTTTGGGGTCGTCGCGGCCGTAGCGGGCCGCGGCCTTGTCGTCGTCGAGCACGCAGATCGCGCGCGCCACTCGCCAATCCGCGACGTCCGCTTCCACGCCGACCTCGGCCTTGCCCTTGCAGTAATTTTCCCAATGCGACTTGAGGTGCTTGGACAAAAGAAAGTTGGCCGACAGCGGATGAAAGTCGCGTTTTCCCATCTGCACGACACCGGGCGAGAACGGCGCCACCACGGTGCCCACAATCTCCGGCCGCGGCTTCTGGTACGGCTTGGCCATGTAGCCGATGCCGAGATCGAGCGTCATGGTGCGCGCGGTCGTGACCTTGTAGCGGTTATCGGGAAAGTCGATGTCGTAGGGCGGATCGCGCTCCCAGATGGCGAGAATGACGTCGATCGCCTCGGCGAAGATCTTGTTGCGATCCTCGTCCAAAATGCCGAGCGCCTCCGCGTCCGAAGTGAGCGCGCCGGGGCTCACGCCGAGGATGAAGCGGCCCTCGGCCAAATGATCGAACATCGCCGCCTGCACCGCGATCAGCACGGGATGCATCTGGGTGAGGTTCGAGGTGCCGGTCGCGAGCTTGATCCGCTTGGTCGCCGGGATCAGCGAGGCCTGGAACATCATGCTGTTGGTGATGGTCTCGCAGGCGTCGGTGAGGTGCTCGCCCATGAAGGCGTCGTAGAAGCCGAGCTGGTCGGCGAGAATGACTGCGTCGCGATCCTCCTTGAGCGTCTCGACCCAGTTGCGGTGCATGGGGTGCACCGGCATGGTGAAATAGCCAAGCCTCATTCCCGTCTCCGAGCGCGTCCCTGCTGCGGCGCCAAAGCGGCTCATGTGCCCAATTTGCCGAGTTCGCACAAGCAGCAATTTGCGGCGGGGGCCATGCGTTCAGGCAATGGTTAAACCTCTTGCGTCGTCGTGCCGCAGCAACGCTCAGATTTCAGGCACGCGCGTGCCTGCCGGCGGTGTTCGAGATCGTTAAGCAGGGGCGTTTGATCTCAACGGCGCAAGATGCTGACTCGTCATTCCGGGGTGCGGGCAGCGCAGGCAAGTGTACGCAGCCTGCGCAAGCTTGGCTGCGCGTGCCCGCGAACCCCGAAGCCATAACCATCGGACAGTGGTTATGGATTCCGGCCCTCGCCGCTTCGCGCCTCGGCCGGAATGACAAACTCGGATGAAGTCCTCTACGTATTCAGAGCCAATGGGTCG
>CBFGVM010000502.1:0-2987 GCA_965652015.1 uncultured Alphaproteobacteria bacterium | reverse complement strand
GTCACGCGGGTATTCTATGAAGCGCGTGTTCATGCCTTTGGCACCTCGCGAATGGCGGAGTGCAACCCACCGCTTCCCTTCTTCGAGCCGCCGCCTCTAAACATTCCGGCTGCCGCGGCACCTCCTGCTCCGGGGTCCGATTTGGCTGCTCCCGCCACCCCTGCTTCAAAATGAGACGTACGCGAGTGCGTTGATGTCGAGGTGCTGGAGGTAGTGGGCCACGATCGCGTAGCCGCGGCAATTGACCGTCTGAGACGAACTCATCCCTTCCCCGGCGGCGGCACTTCCGTGATGAGCCGCGCGCCGCGCTGAAACGTGACGTAGTCCCACAGCCACGTGAACGCGACGATGAATCGGTCGCGCACGCCGATCAGGAAATAGATGTGCACCAGGCTCCAGAATAACCAACCGAGGAATCCAGTGAGCTCGAGCCGACCGAGCTTTACCACCGCAGCATGGCGTCCGATCGTCGCGAGATCGCCGAGGTGGCGGTAACGGAACGGTGGCGGTGGTGTCTGGCCTGCGACCCTCGCCGCGATGAGCCGACCGACGTAAGCGCCCATTTGTTTGGCCGGCGGCGCCGTGCCGGGGATACCAGGTTGATCCACAACGTCGGCGGTGTCGCCGAGCACGAACACGTTCGGATGACCGGGAACCGACAAATCGGGGTTCACGAGCACCCGTCCCGCGCGGTCGTGCTCGGCATTGAGCCATTGCGCGGCGGGCGACGCCACGACGCCGGCCGCCCAGATGACGGTGCCGGCGTCGAGGCGCCCATGCTCGAGGTCAACACCGCGCGCGTCGCACGCTATGACGCGAGTCGAGGTCATCACCTCGACGCCCTTTTTGCCGAGCGTGCGGCGCACGTAGTCCGACAGGTTCTCCGGCAGCGTCGGCATGATGCGTGGCCCTGCCTCGATCAGCACGATCCGTGCCGCAGTGGGATCGATGTGGCGAAAATCCTGCGCCAAGCTCTGCCGTGCAACCTCGGAGATGGCGCCGGCCATCTCGACTCCGGTGGGACCGCCCCCGACGATCGCGAAGGTGAGTAGGCGCCGCCGCTCGGTCGCATCGGTTGCGAGCTCCGCATGCTCGAAGGCGATGAGGATGCGCCGGCGGATGCGGGTGGCGTCCTCGATGCGCTTTAGGCCAGGAGCCACCTCGGCCCACTCGTCGTGCCCGAAATAGGAATGGGTCGCACCCGTTGCCAGCACGAGGTAGTCATAGGGAACGCTGATGGAATCCGCGTGAACGACGTGCTGGTCGGTATCGATGCTGCGAACCTCCGCCATCAGCACGGTCGCATTCTCCTGTTTCCGCAGGATGTGCCTGATCGGCCAGGCGACGTCTGCCGGCGACAACGCCGCGGTCGCGACATGGTAGAGCAGCTGCTGAAAGCAATGATGATGTTGCGGATCGATCACAGTCACATCGACGGCAGCGCGGCTGAGCGTCTTGGCGGCTTCGAGGCCGCCGAAGCCTGCACCGACGATGACCACCTTCGGACGCTGTTGCGGCATGCGCTTTGCTCTACCTGTGCGACCCTAACCTACGATGAGCAAGACGACACCTGAAACGGTTAGGATTACGCCCAGCGCAAGCCATGGACCGCCGTCCATCCGGCCGAAAAGGAAGAAGCTGCCGGCAACCGTCACTAGTGGATATATGGCGACGAGCGGAGAAACGAGCGTGACAGGCCCGTTCGCCAGCGCGACGTACATCAGCAGGACGGCAAGCCCATTGCACAAGCCGACGCCGGCGAACCACAGCCGGCTGCTGGTTGGGGCGCTCGCTGCGAAACGACCGGTACGCCATCTCGTCGCCGCAATCACGACCACGGACGATATGACATAGCCCGTGAGCGCTGCTCCAACCGGATTCGGCCAGATTTCGAGCCCCAGCTTGACCGCAGGTTGGACGAAGCCGCGGATCGCGGCCCCGATCAACGGCAGGAGCAGATACCAGGACCGCCAGCGTGCGGTTTCGGCGTGGCCGGATGAATTCATGATCACGATACCGGCGACGATCACCAGCAGGCCGCTCAGCGCCGCCAGCCCTAGCGGCTCGCCGAGCATGATCACGGCCAGCGCCACGGCGAACAGCGGCGTGAGGTTGCCCAGTGTCCCCGTGATCACCGGACCCAAAAGACGGTTCGCCTCGAACGTCAGCAGCGTCACGACGCCGGGAAACACAAGCCCAACCGCGGCGAAGATCGGGACCGCTGCCCATGCGACGTGACCGTCGGCGAGCGCCACAGGCGCTGCGCAAATCAGGAGAAGTGTCGAGACGGGAATGCTGATCGCGGCGCCGGAGAGCGGCGAAAGGCCGCGCAAGCCAAATTGCGTCAGCAATAGCGCGACCCCGAAGCAGAACGCGGACCCTAAGGCGAGGATGATGGCAGCGCTGGTCATCCCTCCGATGGTCCGCAGTTATGCTGTTTGTTCGTCAATGAGAGCCGTCGCACCAATCAGTAACTAGCTTGCTTTGCACCGCATGGAGGGCATTGAGCTCACTTTCGCAAATGGAGCTTCAGCTTGCCAAGCCATGCGCCTGCCTTTAGCAATCGGCTTGGAGATGTAGCCAATCAAGGCAGCGCGCGATGGCGACCCACAAGCTTCTTCTTCTGTCCGGCGACGGCATCGGCCCCGAAGTCATGGCCGAGGTGAAAAAGCTGATCGCCTTCATGAACGCGCAGGGATTGGGGAGTTTCGAAATCGAAGAGGGGTTGGTCGGCGGCTCCTGCTACGACGTCCATAAGGTTGCAATCACCGACGCGACCATGGCCCAAGCACACGCGGCCGATGCCGTGATTTTCGGCGCGGTGGGCGGGTCGAAATGGGATGCCGTGCCGTACGACATGCGGCCGGAGGCAGGGCTACTTCGGTTGCGCAAGGAACTCGGCTTGTTCGCCAACATCCGTCCGGCGATCTGCTGCCCCGCGCTGGCCGAATCCTCGAGTCTCAAGCGCGACGTGGTGGACGGGCTCG
>CBFGVM010000501.1:0-2998 GCA_965652015.1 uncultured Alphaproteobacteria bacterium | reverse complement strand
CGGTGTGCGTCTATCTCGAGACCACCAACCGCTGCAACCTCTTGTGCACGACCTGCCCGCGCACCTACGCCGAGCTCGAGCCCCCCGCCGACATGAGCTGGGAGCTGTTCACCTCGATCGTCGATCAGATTCCAAACCTGCAACGGGCCGTCTTGCACGGAGTGGGCGAACCGATGCTGGTGCGAAATCTGCCGAGGATGGTGCGCTACCTCAAGGATCGCGGCAGCTACGTGCTGTTCAACACCAACGGCACCCTTCTCAACGAGAGGAATGGCCGCGCGCTGATCGAGGCAGGCCTCGACGAGCTTCGCGTCTCGCTCGATGCATCCAATGCCAAGTCTTTTGTAGCCGTCCGCGGCAAGGACTACTTTGGCCGCATCCTGCGGAACGTGCGCGCCTTTCGCAATCTACAGAAGCGTGAAGGGGTGGATCGACCGCGCGTTTCTCTTTGGCTCACCGGCCTGAAACAAACAATTGCCGAGCTCCCGGCCTTCGTGGAGATCGCCGCGGAGATCGGCGTGCAAGAAGTCTATTTGCAGCGGTTGGTATTCTTCGAAAACGACTCCATCGGCCTCGCCCGACCCGATCAGGCTCTCTACGAGCAAATGACCCGGGAGGAGTCAGCTTATCTCGAAGCGGCAACCCGGCTCGCGCGCTCTTACGGCATCGTGTTTGCCGCTTCCGGCGGCGCATCCGAACCGGGCATGAGCCTCCAACGCCATGACAGCGGTTCGCCTTGGACGCTGTGCCGGCGACCGTGGACGGTGATGTATTTCACCGCCAATGGCCGCGCGCTGCCCTGTTGCATCGCGCCGTTCTCGCAGCGCGGATACGAAAACTACACCTTGGGCGATGCCACCCAGCAGACGCTGCGCGAGATCTGGAACGGCGCGGCCTACCGCTCGTTCCGCGAAGCGCTGCTGTCGGACAAGCCGCCTGGCAGCTGCGCCAACTGTGGCCTGCGCTGGAGTCTTTGAATATGAACGCAGGTCTTGAAAGCGACCGCGGCGTTGCCGGCGAAGCTACCGGCCGAGGCATCGTCGTGGTGATACCGACGCTCGATGAGGAGCAGTCGATCTCGGAAGTCGTGCGCAGCATCCCGCGCGCGATCGTATCCCGCATCATCGTCGCGGACGGCGGCAGCCGCGACGCCACCGCGGCGCGGGCCGCAGCCGCGGGTGCGGAGGTGATCGAGGCTGGGCGCGGATATGGCCGGGCATGCCTCATGGCGACGATGGTGGCCGAGGGCGCCGAGATCGTGGTGTTCATGGACGGTGACGGCGCCGACGATCCGGAATGCATCCCCCGGCTGGTCGAGCCGATCCGGTCCGGTCGCTATGATTTCGTGATCGCCTCACGCGCGCGCGGCAAGCGCGAGCCCGGAAGCATCGCCTGGCATCAGCTCGCGGCAGGGCGCTTGGCGGGCTTGGGCATGCGGCTCCTTTACGGCGTACGCTACACGGACATGTGCGCGTTTCGGGCGATCCGGCGCGATGCGCTGCTCGAGCTCGGAATGCGCGAGCCGACCTACGGATGGAATCTTGAAATGCAAATGCGCGCGGCGCGAGCGGGGCTGCGCATTTTGGAGATTCCGGCGGATTATTATCGGCGACGCGGCGGCAATTCCAAAGTGGCAGGGAGTCTTATTGGAACTATGCGGGCAGGCGCGCGCATCCTCGCAACCTTCGTCCGCGTTTCGAGCGAGACTCGCCGGCGCGAGCGCAGCCGCGGCTTGTCGAAGGCGCAATGATCAAAGGTGGATCACGTGTGTATCGCCATAACCGGAAGTCATTTCGGCTCATGCTCGATACGCGTGGAGTGCCCGAGAGCACAGTTTGTCAAGCATCTAGTACGATGGGCGTACGGTCATGGTCATGTCTGAACAAGCTCGCGAGAGTTCGACCGAGTTGACGAGCGAGCGCAGATTTGCGCTCGGCCTCGGGCTTACCAACGAATGCAATCTGGCGTGCGCGTTCTGCTATCGCGATCCGACGAGCGTCGATCGCTTATCGCTGCGACAGGTGCGCTCGGTGATGCAAAGTTTACCGGTGCGTTCGGTCAATCTCGGCACCGGCGAGAACGGCATGCATCCCGACTTTAGGGCGCTTGTGAATTATTTGCGCTCCGAGCCGATCAAGCTCACGATCACGTCGAACGGCTATTCGATTGCGACGCTGGCTGACGCGGAAGTGGTCGCGTTTCACGATATCGAGTTTTCACTCGACTATCCGACGGAGGCGGAGCAGGACCGGCAACGCGGTCCCGGAAACTGGGGTCTCATCCACCGACAAGCCGCGCGCTGCCGCGAACTGGGCGTGTCGGTCACGTTCATTGCGGTCATGATGCGATCGAATTTCGATCGCCTTGCCGAGATCGCCGAGATCGTGAAGCAGTACGGCGCGCCTTTGCGCATCAATGTCTATCAGTCGGTACGTTCCGACGCGTTCGCGCTCACCTACGATGAATATTGGCAGGGATTCGAGGCATTATTTGCTCGCACCGACGCGATCGCGATCGGCGAGCCGCTGGTGCGTGCGATGGCGGGCCTGCCGGCACGCCGCGGCGGCTGCGGGGTCGCAACTGTACGGGTGACACCGCGTGCGACGGTACAGCCGTGCGTTTATTGGCCCGGCGTCGGCGCGCCGCTCGATCTCCTGCTCGAGCTCGGATCCGGCGTTACCACGACCGATCCGTTTGTCGCTGCGCGCAGCATACCGTCGTCCTGCCGCAGCTGCAGCCATGTCGAGACCTGTGGCGGGGGGTGCGCTGGGCGTCGGCAGCTGCTGCATAAACTGGACGAGCCCGATCCGTATTGTCCCGTCGTCCGCGGCGACTGCCGCAAGCTGAAGGTGCAGATGGCAAGGAGCCGCGAACTTCCCAAACTCGAAAGCGCCTGCACCACGATTGTGATGGCTCGTTGAATACCGCTAGCGGTAGTTACTGCCGCGATCCGATCGGCCGGGTTTTCGAAGCGGCCGCGCATCGCAGCGTCAGGGCT
>CBFGVM010000500.1:0-3011 GCA_965652015.1 uncultured Alphaproteobacteria bacterium | reverse complement strand
GCGGGGGAGGGAGCGCACCGAGTTTGTGGTGCTCGTGGTATAGAGTGACGCATGCTGCAAACCCGCCCCGAGGACATGTCCGTCGAACGCAAGGCCGTCGCCTTCGGCGATCTGCGCGGCTGGATCGCGGCGCTCAAGGCGCAAGGCGAACTCAGCGAGATCAACGCCGAGGTCGACTGGAACATCGAGCTTGGCACCATCATGCGCCTGGCACAGGGCCCGGGCACCGGCAAAGCGCTCATCTTCAACAACATCAAGGACTACAACGCGCCGGAAAGCCGCTGCCGCCGCATCTTCGGCTCCTCACTCAACAATTACCGGCGCATCGCAATGATGCTCGGGCTACCGCCCGACACGCATCCGCGGGAGCTGGTCAAGATCGCCCGCACCATCCTGAGCGGCAGCATCCCGCCAAAAATCGTCGCCACTGGACCGGTAAAGGAGAACATCCTCAAGGGGCCCGACATCGATCTCTACGAGTTTCCCGCGCCGCATTGGAACCGGCTCGACGGCGGCCGCTATCTCCTCACCTTTGGCGGGTGCGTCACCAAGGATCCGGAAAACGGCATCATGAATGTCGGCGTCTATCGCGGCATGGTCGCCGGCCACGACCGCATCCCGATCCTGATGTGGCGCGCGCAGCATATCGGCCACCACGTCACTGCGTGGCAGCAGGGCGGCAGCGCCGAGATGCCGATCGCGGTGGCGGTCGGTTGGGAGCCGTCGCTCGACTTTTGCGCGGGGGCACCGGTGCCCAAGGGCGTGTGCGAGTACGACGTGATGGGCGCCATCCGCGGCGCGTCGGTCGAGCTGGTGAAATGCGAAACCGTCGACCTCTACGTGCCGGCATCGGCCGAGATCGTGATCGAAGGTTATCTCGGGCTCGATCCCGCGACCTACACGATGGAAGGCCCCTACGCCGAGTTCACCGGTTACCTCGCCGGCGACCGCTCGCCCAAGCCGACCATCCGCGTGACCTGCATCACCCACCGCAACGATCCGATCCTGCGCGGCACCATCGAAGGCGCGCTGCCCGGCAGCTATTCCGAGAACGCGGTGTGTTCATCGATCATGCGCGCGGCGACCGCCTGGAACGTACTCGACCGCGCCGGCGTGCCGGGCGTCACCGACGTGTGGTGCCCGCCGGTGCATGCCGGCATCAATCTCCTGATCCAGATGAAGCAGAGCTATCGCAACCAGGCCAAGCAGGCGGCTAACGCGGTCTGGGGTTCGTCGGCCGCACATGTGCGCTACAAGCACATCACCGTGGTCGACGACGACATCGACATCCACGACTATGCGGCGGTGGACTGGGCGGTCGCGCACCGGGTGAATGCCGGCGAGAACGACGTCGTCATCATGCCCGCGACCTTCGGCATGGGGATCGACCCTTCGGTGCGCAAGCGCGACCGCAATCCCACGCTGTTCGGCACCGGCAAGTGGAACCGGGTGCTGATCGACGCCACCATGAATCTCGATTACGACCCCGACCCGGACCTCGGCGGCGCCCGCTTCCCGCCCACGGTCTGGCCGGACAAGGCCGACATCGACAAGGCCTATGCCCGCTGGAACGAGCTCGGCCTCGGCAAGCCGAAAGGCACCAGCGAATAGCCGTAGTTCGTTGAACCGCAATTAGCCGTCGGTGGGTGTCCGATATGGGACGAACCACATGCACGGCAGTTGCACGCTGGCCACCGCGATGGCTACTGCGCGGCGTTCGAGAATAAGGGGCCAAACCGCCCGCGCCCACTGTGGCGCCGGGATCGTGGCTAAACTACCATTGTCCCAAATCTGCCGACACGGGAGGACGCTCATCAGCGCCCCGTTCGAAAGCCGGATGCCATTGCTTCGGCCCTTCGCGTGGCCGTCGGCGCGCGCCCTGTCGCATACGCTGTGGCACGGCCGCTCAGTGCGCGCGCAGCTCCTCATCGTTTTCATTGTGATCGATCTCATCGCGGGACTGGTGGCGGGCGCCGTAACGATCCTCCAGGCGCGCGCGTCCACGCGGGTCGAAATCGCCGCATCGATGGAACTGGCCGAGCTGCTCGTGAGAGAGGCGGTCGCCCTCATGCAGCAAGAGGTGCCGGCGGAAAAATTCCTCGCCGATCTCAGCTCGCAATTGCGGCCCGTGCGCCACGTGCGGATCGTCGTAAAGAACGCTGCCGGCTCTCCGCTCGCGCCACGTCCCCCGGTTGGCGCCTCCGACACCACACGGGGCGATCGTGTGCCGACATGGTTCGCGGCGCTGATCGCTGCTCCGATCGCAAGCCGCGACGTGCCGGTCATCGTCAACGCGGCGCGAGTCGGCTCGGTCGAGATCGTGGCGGAGCCGCGCGACGAGATCGCAGAAGTGTGGAGCAACACCGTCGCGCTCGGGGGCGTTGCGCTCAGCGTGAACGTCGCCGTAATCGGCATTCTCTATATTCTCTTCGGGCGGGTGCTCGACCCCCTCACCGGCGTTGCCCGCGGTCTCGCCGACCTTGAGCAGCGCAATTACCGCGTACGGTTGCCGCGGCCGCAAGCACAAGAGCTCGCTGCCATCACCGACCGGTTCAATGCGCTGGCGCAAGCGCTCGACGCCTTGCGCGGCGATAACGAAGCGCTCAATCATCGTCTGATCACGGCGCAGGACGATGAGCGGCGACGCACCGCGCTCGAGCTGCACGACGAGGTCGGTCCGAACCTGTTCGGGCTCAAGGCCAATGCAACTTCGATCGCGACGGCGGCCGCGGAGCTTGAAAATCAGGCCGCCCGGAAGATCACCGAGCGCGTGCGCGACATGCTCGCAATCATCGAGCAGCTGCAGACCATAAATCGCAGCATGCTGAACCGTCTGCGTCCGATGGCGCTCGGCCATGTTCCCTTGCGCGATGTTCTCAGCGAGTTGGTGCGCGATCGCGCGCGGCAGCATCCGCAGATCGAGTTCTCCATCTGCGCTGACGACCTCATGCGCAGCTACGGCGACTCGATCGACCTCACGATTTATCGCTGCCTGCAGGAAAGCCTAACCA
>CBFGVM010000499.1:0-3014 GCA_965652015.1 uncultured Alphaproteobacteria bacterium | reverse complement strand
CCGACGCAGTTGAAGCGGTAGACCACCCGACTGCCCTTGAAAATATTCTTTTCGGCCGTTTCAGAATCGATGATCTGCGCGGTTTTGCCTTCCCTTTGGCAATACTGTTGGGCCAAGTCGGCGATGGCTTTGCTCGAGTAGGCCCCTGTCCAGGCCGAATACTCGATGCCCTGCGACGTGTAGGACAGGACCCTCATCTCATCATCGGCCGTCGTGATGCAGCCGCACAGACCGATGCACACAAGCAATATCGCCCGCCGCATGGCACTTTACCCCCATGTAAAAGCTCGCGGATTGCAATGGTACGAAAACCGCGCAGCCCTTACCAGCGCGCTAATTGGGAGGCGCGCCGCAAAGCTCGACGAGATAATTGATCAGGCCCCCCTGCACCGGCCCCCTCTGCAAATTTGGACGCGTGGCCACGAAGGCGCGGACGTTCTTGGCGAGTTGTTCATTCGAGATCTGACGGCTTACAACGCACCTTGAATAGTGCCGAGCGGAAGATGCGGTCTCCGCGGTCGCGATGCTGACCAGCGAATCGTAAGCCCCCGCGATGTACGCGGCCCGGTCCGACTCGTTAAGCCGCTCCCAGTCCGCATAGTTGTAGTAGACCTGCGCATTCGCTTGGCTGATCGTCAAAGCTGACAAAAAGCCCGCAATCAGAACTGATCTCATCGGCGCTCTCCGACGGGCAGCCTATCACGAGGCTGCTGCATCATGACCAGGGAACAGAAGCCGCGATGGCTGCCTTCGCCAAAAGCTGGGCCCGTTCCCGACGGCTTGCTACTGGACTTGTATCTTTCCCGCTACAGGCCGCAATCGAATCGCAAACGAGAGCTCCGGCAAGACCCAGGTCGAAGCGATCATACGACCGGGCCTCGTTTTCTCAGGTCCCGTTCGCGCTCACGCAGGCGCGATCGATGGTCTTGCTCGCGAGCGCATCGAACGTCGCCCAGGCGCAGATCCCATCGTCGTTCGCCGGACATCCCGCAATGCTGGCCGTTGCCCGTTCCGGCGGACGCGACGGGTCAAGCTGCGCGACCTCACGCATCTGCTCGAGCGTCTGAGCGATGTAGCTCACGCGCACGGCGTAGCTGCCTGAGCCTCGATCGCGCAGCAGCTCGAAATGAAGCGCGCCGGCCGGCGGGGTCTGGTCGGGAAGATAGGAGGGCAAGGCCCAATGCATCCCCAGCATCCCCCCGATGTTCGCGAGATTGGTGTCGTGACCGACGAATAGCGTCAGCTTGCGCCCCGGCCTCGCATTGCCGTCGCTGTCGATCGAATCTCGCATCGTGGCGACCACCCGGTTGACCAGCGCCGATGCTTGCCGCGCCGCGAGGTAAGGCGTGCGTTGCATCAAATCGAATTGCAGCGTGTGCAGCCGCCACAACGGTCGCATCGCGTCGGGCCTGGAGGCCCGTCCCCATGCGACCTCCTGAGCCGGCAAGCCTTGCGCATATTCGAGCAGAAAAATCTCCGCCGCGGTCGATCCGATCGCGATCGGTCCGGACAGGCGAATGCGGTCGTCCGAGCCGACGATGGCGGTTGGGAGATCACGCAGCGTGCACGACGCCGCGGCACCCGATGCGCGACACATCGCCGGCGCGCAGCATTTCAACACGGATTGCATCGCTGCCAGTTCGCGTTGATGGGTCGATAGCACGGTCCTGAAGTCGCCGCCGATACGCGCGAGCACCGCCTGCCGCGCGCGCGCCGGGTCGATCCGGCAAATGCCGGCGCGTGTCGGATGAAACAGCGGATCGGCTTTGGCGTCGCCCCGATAGCCCGGCTTCAGACCGCAATCGGGAAACATTCCATCGAGCAATGATTGAGCGGTCACCCGCGTGCGTTGGTCGATGTCCGCCCAGGCAAATACGGCGCCCGGCTGCGGACAGCCCTGCGCCGGCAAGAGGCCCTGCGCGGCGTAGTAATCGCGATAGTAGACGCCGAGCAATCGGGCGAGCTCTGCGCCTCGCGGCGTCAAGTGGCCGGGCGGGACCGGCCATGACGGCCACGGATCGGCGGCGATACGCGCCAGCGACGGCGTCCCGGCGATGGGCGAGCGCACCCCATGCCGGCTGACGATCACCGTCGAGACGAGCTCGTAATCAGCCGCCGGCGCCGCGTCGTTGACGACCAGCACGGCGGCGATGAGCGCCGCGCCCAACGCGCGACTTGAAATCAGATGGCGAACGCGAACGTCGATCTGCTGCAAAAGCCGTCCTTATTTGTTTTCCGTTCCACGTGCAGCTTCAAGCCAAATCGCGTCCCAATGCGCCGCAGCAAACAACTTCGCTATGATGCAAACAGCTTGGCTGTTCTATTCTTCGCATCGCACTCCTTCGCACTGCACCGCAATATTGCCGGCGTAATTTTCTTCGGTGTGTCGCCACCGCTACAGCTGACGATCTCCTGCGCTGGTATTCTCTGTAGCACGTTCGCAGATACGACCTCGGATAGGAGTGCGCTGCGGACGCAGGGGTTGGCACTATCCGGCCTGCCGATGAGGGCCGCTCGAATGAGCGGCCTTTTTCGTTTTCGATGCGGGCCGCGGTTGATTGAGCATGACGACCGGCTCCGCCGTTTGATAGCGTTCCTCTTTTCTCGGCATTAGTCGTCACCAAGAGAGGCTCAACGCGCGCGGAAGGTCAACCGGTGGCGTAGAATGAATGAATACGTCTCGTCGGGGAGATTGAACCATGGTCGCAATTGGCGCCCAATTTAAGCCTGGGGAGGCAGTGCCCCACTCCGGAATTTATCGGGTGATCCACGATCCTGAACATGCACAGGATCATGAGGTCACTTGCATATTCGGAAAACGTTTCCCGCGATGCCGTGAGTGCGACCAACCGAGATTCGTTTTGGTAAGAGCTGCGCGCTTCATCGAAACGCAGGACCATTTCAAGGCCACGTAGGCTGTGGAGTGTCCGCAACGTCGCGCGATCGTAAAACAATTTTCCTAGATCCTGTTTCGCAGCGGGCGTCATCACCTGTCCGACGCCTTGAGGGTTGTG
>CBFGVM010000498.1:0-3023 GCA_965652015.1 uncultured Alphaproteobacteria bacterium | reverse complement strand
GGCAGCACAGCATCATGATTGCACCAGGGCCAGCGAAGCCATTGCGCACGTGGTTGCTAGGGCTGAAGCGATGGAACATCTCTTGAGTGCGCTGGCGTTTGCCGGGCTGATCGCGGCGCAGTTCCTTGCCGTCGTGTTCGTCGCAGGTGACCGCAAGCGCATCTCACGCCAAGGCCACAAAATTTCTGAGTCTTCTTCCGAAAATCGGCACCGTGCGGACTATGAGCGTTCATGTGGGAGTAAGCGGACCTGAGCTCCAAAATCTCCTTTAGCCTCGCTTGCTGACAGAATCGCCATCCGCCAGATCTGAAGTCGGCCGCGCCCTTCCGTTTCCGCCAGCGCAGGCATATGCTTGGGCAAAACTAAAAACTTTGGGGAGTGCCGAGGATGACGCGCGTCGCCGCCGTTCTCTTGCTTTGCTGCACTGCCTCGCCGGCCGTATTCGCGCAAAGCAGCGATCCGGATCAGCTGTCCGACAAGGAGCGGCTCGGATGGCGGCTTTACGAGCAGAGCTGCAGCATCTGTCATACCAAGCCGAACCTCGTGCTGGGCCAGTTCGGACCTGTGCTGTCGCGCGAGTCGCTCAACGGCCGGCCTGAACTCGTGCGCGAGGTGATCGCTAACGGCACGCCACGCATGCCGGGCTTCAAGCATCATTTCGCGCCGGCCGAGATCGACGCGATTGCCGCCTATATGCAGACGTTGCCGCCGGCTGAAAAGCGCTGAGCGGAAAATTCAAGGGGAGACTCCGATGACACGTGCGCAAGTCTCAACGGTCGCCCTCATCGCGTTGCTCGCCGTCCTGCCTGCGCGGGCCGTCGCCGGTGACGTCATTCTGAGCGGCACTGTCACGTCCGCGGCGGGCGAAAAAATGGGCGGCGTCACGGTCTCAGCCAAGGCCGAGGGCCAAACCATCACCACCAGCGTGTTCACCGATGAAGCGGGCGGCTACTACTTCCCGCCGCTGACGTCGGGCAAATACCGGGTGTGGGCGCAGGCGCTGAGTTACGAGACCGCCAAGAGCACAATCGATCTCGGCGCGGCGAAGCGGCAGGATTTTGTGCTCAAGCCCGCGAAGGATTTCTTTGCGCAATTGCCCGGCGACGTCATGCTGGCTTCGCTGCCGGGTGACACGCCCGACGATTTCCGGATGAAGACACAGGTGCGCAAGAACTGCACCGGCTGCCACACGGCGAGCTATCCCCTGCAGCACAAGTTCGACGAGACCGGCTGGAACGTCATCCTCGAGCTGATGAAGCGGGTCAACGTGTTCGGCCACTATCTCGGCGCGGAGCACAAGGGCACGCCCAATATCGACTTCCACCAGAAGGAGCTCGCGACTTATCTCGCCCGCGCCCGCGGCCCGGGCGAAAGCTCGATGAAGGTCACGCTGCCGGAGCGGCCGAAGGGCGAGACCGCGCGCGTGGTGTTCAAGGAGTACGACTTTCCGAAGGAGCCGGGCAACGGCCCGCCGCGGCCCTCGAACGACGGTAGCGACTGGATGCTCGGCACGCCGTCCGATCTTAACGGTATGGTCGGAGTGCACGACGTGCAGGCCGATCTCGATGGTAACCTGTGGATCGCCTACAGTTTGCCGAGCCGCGACACCACGGTGGCGAAGATCGACGCCAAGACCGGAGCGGTGAAGAAGTTCGGCGTGCCCGACATCGAGGGCTTTGCCGCCGGCAGCCATGGGATCGTGCGCGACGAGAACGGCAATCTATGGTTCAACACGCGCTCTACGGTCGAGCGCGGCCACGGCAACCTCGCCAAGATCGACCCGAAGACCGAGAAGATCTCGGTCTACACGCCGCCGAAGCCCATGTCGGGCACCGCCGGCACGCTCGACGTTGATCTCAAGGGTCACGTCTGGGTCACCTCGCCCGACGGCGCTCTGCGCTTCGACATCGCCAAAGAGACGTTTACCGAATTTAAGTCGGTGAGCTACAAGACCCCGCACGGTATTGGCACGGTCTATGGGCTAGCCGTCGACCGCACCGGCAACGCCTGGTGGGCGATCATGAGCCAGGACCTGATGGACTACAGCGACATCAGCACGGGCAAGACCGGCGAGCTGAAGATGCCGCCCGAGCAGGCGGTGATTGATAATCTGACTCCCGAGCAGCGCAAGTTCTATGAGACCTTCGTGGCGCCGGACTTTAACACGCCATTCGCCTGGGCGCAGGGCTCGCGCCGCCTCGGCGCCGACAAGGACGGCGACTACGTCTGGGTCGGCAATTCGTTCGGCGGCACGCTTGGGCGCATCGACATCAGGACGAAGGAGATCAAGCTCGTGCCGCTGCCCAACCCGGAGGCGCATCAACCCTATCAAGTGCAGGTCGATTCCAAGCACAACGTCTGGACCAACCTGTGGAGCACCGACAAGGTGGCGCGCTACGATCCGGGCAATGGGCAATGGACCTTGTTCGACCTTCCGAACCGCGGCACTGAGGCGCGCTACATCGCGATCGCCGAACGGGACGGCAAGCTCGAAGTGATCCTGCCGTACTACCGCACGCGCAAGGTTGCGGTGATGACCTTCCGCAGCGAGGCGGACTTAGCGGCGCTCAAGGCGCAGGCGGAAAGGCAGTAGCGCGGGTCTGAGGCGCTCATTGCTGCGCCCTCTTCCGTTTGGGGGAGGGCGTAGATGCGAACTGCCTAAGATTTGAGCAACACGCTTGCATTGTATGCAATCCGTTGCGGCGGACCGCTGCAACGGATTTGGATGTTTAAGATAAACGCATCGGAATCAATGATTTGCCCAGTATTACAGGCGCCGTTCTGATTCTGGCATGTCCCTTGAGAGCGTAGCCCCCGAATGCCCCAAAGGACACCGGGAGGCCTCCATGAAACGTCGCGACTTCCTCAAATCCACCGCCGCGCTCGCTGGCGCCAGCATGGTATCGGCGCCCGCGGTGTTCTCGCCCGCCAAGGCGCAATCGCGCCAGGAGACCTTGCTCTTCGTCACGGAGAGCGGGCCCAACAACTTCGACATTCACGGCGTCGGCACCAACCGGCCGGGC
>CBFGVM010000497.1:0-3034 GCA_965652015.1 uncultured Alphaproteobacteria bacterium | reverse complement strand
CCGGGCGAGCCGTAAGGGATGGGAGTCGTGGTTGCTCTGCCGACCTGGATCAGCTCAGCCAGCGAGCGGGCGGGAAAGCTCGGATGCACGACGATGAGATTCGGCGTGGCCGCGATGAGGCCGATCGGTTCGAAGTCCTTGCGCGCGTCGTAGCCGAGGTTCTCGAGCAGGCTCGGCGCAGTGCCGAGCGCCGCGCTGGTCGTCATCAGGATGGTGTAGCCGTCGGCTGCGCTCTTCGCCGCCGCGCGTGTGCCCAGCGTGCCGCCGCGACCCGCGCGATGATCAACAAGTATCTGCTGGCCCAGCGTCTCGGCGATCTTGTCGGCAACGCTGCGCGCGGCCGTGCTGGCGCTGCCGCCGGCGGCAAACGGAACGACGAGGGTGATCGGCCGGGTCGGATAGTTCAACTCCGATCCGGGCGCAGCTTGCACGGCGCAGCCCACGATCAGCGCCGCTGCCAGCAAGACCTCATGCGCGCGTTTCCTCACCGGCAACCTCTCGACTGGCTCGCGGCGCATCCTCGCATTCTGCTTCATCTTTGCAACCGTGCGGCAGATGGCCTAGGGGTCAAGCGACGAACAGCGAGAACGCGACCGGCGCGAGAATTGAGCGCGCGAAGTAAAGGCCGGCAAAGACCAGAACCGCGGTGCTCAGCGCCAACATCGTCAGTGCGCCTCGGCTGGTCATGCAGGTCTCATAATGTCGGATCGTGCTCTGGCTCAAACGCCTTCCAGCAATTCGTCGAGGTCGAGGGTGGAGCGTCGGCCGAGGTCTTCGCGGTGAGCGCTTAGAAATGCCTCAGCAGCGCGGCGCCCTTCGTCGCGCAACATGCACAGGAATTCCCACTCGGCGTTGAGCTTCGAAGAATAGCCGAGCTCTATCATCATGTCGCTGGACACCCGGTGGATCCGCATATCGGCCCATTTGGCAGTCTCGGCGTTTTCAGCCTGTGCGACTTGGCGCAGCAAGGCGATCATGCGCAATTCTTTCAGCAACACGGCATTGAACGAGACTTCGTTGAGCCGGTTGAGAATGTCGCGGGCGGTGCGCGGCAACCCCGGCCGCTCCACCGGATTGATCTGAACCAGAATCGTATCCTTCGAGTTACATTCCCGCACCAGCGGCGTGATGGTGGGGTTGCCGGAGTAACCGCCGTCCCAATAGCTTTCGCCATCGATCTCGATCGCCTGAAACAGCGTGGGGAGGCAGGCGGATGCGAGCAGCACGTCGGGCGTGATTTCGCTGTTTCGGAACACCCGGCCGCGCCCGGTGCGAACGTTCGTTGCGGTGACGAAGAGCTTGATTGACGCTTGCGCCAGCCGATCGAAATCGACGGCTTCGGCAAGGATGTTGCGCAGAGGGTTTTTGCCGCCTGGGCTGAGATCGTAAGGAGAGAACAAGCGCGCCATCAGGTCCATTGCGACGAAGACCGGCGAATGGTCGAGCGTCCAACGGCCCAGCAATACGTCGAGCGGCGTGCGTCGCAGCGGGCTCAACAACGCGGCCCGCGATACCCGCTGCCAAAAATTCTCCAGCGCGGCGCGCGCGCCGTCGGCGCCGTTTTTGGCATAGCCGTCGACCAGCACCGCGGCATTCATCGCTCCCGCCGAGGTGCCCGAGATACCGTCGATGCGCAGCCACGGCTCCTCGAGCAGGCGGTCCAGCACGCCCCAAGTGAAAGCGCCGTGCGCCCCGCCGCCTTGCAGCGCGAAGTCCACCAGAACCGGGGCACCGCTCGATTCCACGCTGCTCATCACCATTCTAATCGACGCATAAGATGCTGTTCTGGTGTCCCGTGTAGATCAAGATAGTTCGCCAGCGCTAAAGCGGCGAGAATGGGCGCGCTGCGGGTCCGTGACCGCTCGATCGGAATGCGCTAGAAAGACACAGCTTGCGCCGGAACGCGCGCCACCAAGAAAGTTCCAGGAGGAATGCCATGGCCAACAGCTTGAAACCGGTGACGGTCGCCCCGAAAGGCATGGGCCTTTACGATTTCGTCGCGCATCGGGAGGGTTTCTTCGCCGCCGAGGGGCTCGATGTCGAATTCGACTGGAAGACGTTCCGCGGCACGCAATCGAGTTGGAAGGGGCTCGAGTATTTCCAACGTCCGCAGGACCGGCCCTATACGCAGGATAAACGCGAGGTCATCCAGGGCGCCTGTGTGTGGGGCACGATCTGCAATGCCAGCGCCGGCATGGGCAAGATGGTGCACGACGCTTACGGCGTCTCGCCATGGGCGATCTTCGTGCGGCCCGACTCGCCGATCCGCCGGCCGGAAGACCTCAAGGATGTGCCGGTATCGGTCGGCATGCGCGCGGGAAGTCACTTCAATGTGCCGTATCGGCTGGAGAAATATCTGCCGCTCGAAAACATCAAGGTGGTGAACACCGGCGGTTTCGGCGCGCGGCTCAAAGCGCTGCTCGACGGCGAGGTCGAGGCGGCAAGCTTGTTGCCGCCGCAGATCGCGATGGCGGAGCAGCTCGGATTGCGCCAGATCATCGTGGACACGTTCAAGACGTTGTGGTGGGTTCCCGAGAATTTCGAGCCGGAAGTCGTGCGCGCCTATCTGCGCGCGCTCGAACGCGCCGAAAAGGCGATGGACGCCGATATGGAAAAGTATCTGCCCCTATGGAAGCTGGCGGTGCCGGCCGAATTCGAGAACTTCCATCCTTGGGACTACGCGAAGTTTGGCCGCGGCGAGCGCTTCTACTACCGGGCGCTGCCGCGCGAGGAATTCGACGACACGCTCGCGCAAGTCGAGCGCTGGGGCCTGGACCAGTTTCTCAAGGATCGCAACTACGAGAAACTGAGCTACTCCGAGACGCGCTGAGTCGGCAGTTCTACAGCGGAGTTAAAAGCTGCCTCCTGCGTCCTGCGCAGGTGACACTCGTTACGTGCCTACCGCGTCGGTCACGCACTTCTTCATGTGGCTGGCTTTCGCCGCGCCCGCGAGCTTCTTTTCCTTGGAGTCCGCCTCACACGTCGTCTTTGCATCCCTTTCGCACTTGGTCATGAAGCTCTTGAGCGCCGCCCC
>CBFGVM010000496.1:0-3037 GCA_965652015.1 uncultured Alphaproteobacteria bacterium | reverse complement strand
TGCGCACGCCGCACATCGATTCGATCGCGGCCAACGGCACGTTGTTTCGCCGTTTCTACGTCGCCAGTCCGGTGTGCATGCCCAACCGCGCGAGCTTGATGACGGGACGCATGCCGTCGGTGCACGGCGTACGCAGCAACGGAATCCCGCTGTCGATGCAGGCGGTGACGTTTGTCGAGCTGTTGCGCGACGCGGGCTACCGCACGGCGCTCATCGGCAAGAGCCATCTGCAGAACTTCACCGCATGGCCGCCGATCGTGAAGCGGCCGCCGCCGCGCGCAGGCTATCGCGAGCCGTCCGGCGATCTCCTTCAGGCGCTGCGCAACGATCTCGATAATGCGGCTTACGAGCAGGAGACGCCGGAATACTGGGCCGACAAGAAGGCGCGAGTCCAAACCCCGTTCTACGGCTTCGAGCAGGTCGCGCTGGTGCGCGCGCACGGAGACGACGGCGGCGGCGACTACGGGCGATGGCTGGCCGAGCGCGATCCCAAGGTCCTGCCGGGGCCGCAGAACAGCCTCCCGCATGGCTACACGGTGCCGCAGGCCTATCGCACCGCAATCCCGCCGGAGCTTTACCCGACCGCGTTCATCGGCGAGCGCGCGCAGGCTTTCCTGCGCGACACCGAGGCCGACCGGCCGTTCTTCCTCATGGTGTCGTTTCCGGATCCACACCACCCGTTCAACCCGCCCGGCAAATATTGGGACATGTACAAGCCCGAGCAGTTTGCGGTGCCGGAAGCCTTCAAACGCAACGACTGGATGCCGCCGGCGCTCGTACGCAACATCATCGCCGAGCGCGAGGCAGGCAGGGCCAATCTCAACGGCGTGAACACCATCAGCGTGTCGGCGCGCGAAGCGCAGGAGGCGCAGGCGCTCACCTGCGGCATGATTGCCTGCATCGATGATGCGATCGGCGGCGTGCTGCGTGCGCTCGATCAGACCGCACGCGCCGGCGACACGGTGGTCATGTTCACCAGCGATCACGGCGATCACCTGGGCGATCACCGGCTCATGCTCAAGGGCGCGGAGCAGTATCAGAGCATCGTGCGGGTGCCGTTCATCTGGTCCGACCCGCAGGCGACGAACCGTCCGGCGATCGTCGATGCGCTCGCGTCGACGCTGGACATTTCCGCGACTGTGCTCGACCGCGCCAGGATCGAGCCGTTCAGCGGCATGCAAGGGCGCAGCTTGCTGCCCGCCTTGGCCGGCGCGACTGCGGTGCGCGACAGCGTGTTCATCCAATACGATCATCAGCAGCCGAGCCCGGGCACGGATGTGTCGCCGCGCGTGCATACGCTGATCGATCGCCGTTATCGCCTGAGCGTGTTCCACGGCACTGGATGGGGCGAGCTTTACGACCTCGAGGCCGATCCGGGCGAGTTCGAGAACCTGTGGGACGATCCGACGCAGGCCTCGACGCGGGCGCGAATGGTCGAGCGGCTGCTGTTGGCCGAGATCGAGCACGTCGACCGCGTGCCGCTGCCGACCCGCCGCGCGTGATGCGCCTGCCTTTTACCGACTCGTCGGATCAGATCATGTAATTGTCGGCGGATTGCGCGCCTGCCCTCACCGCGTGCTGCCGCGATCCTCGATGGAAAAGCCGGAGGCTTTGACGAGACGTCCCCAGCGCTCGATCTGCTGCTTGATCTCGGTCTTGAGCTGCGGGCCGGTTGCGCCCGAGACCTCGAATCCCTGCGCCTCGAGCTTCTCTCTCACGGCGGGATCAGCGTGCGCCGCCTTGGCGGCATCGGTGAGCCGCCCGAACACGTCGTCGGGCACCCCCTCTTTGACCAGTAGGCCGAACCAGACCTTGGCGGTGAATTCCGGATAGCCCAATTCGGCGAATGTCGGCACGTCCGGCAGAGAGCGGTCGCGCGTCGGTCCGGTGGTCGCCAGCGCCTTGAGCTTGCCGGCGCGCACGTGCGGCAGCGAGGAGTTGACCTGCGCGAAGCCGAACAGCGAATGGCCGCCGAGCAGTCCGGTCACCTGCAGCCCCGAGCCGCGGTACGGCACGTGGGTGAGGTCGAGCTCGAACTTTTCGTTCATCTGAAAACCGAGGAAGTGCGACGGCGTTCCCGACTGATAGGAGGAGTAGCTCAGCTTGCCCCTATTCGCCTTGGCCCATGCGATGAAGTCGGCGAAGGTGTCGGCGGGAACGCTGGGATTTATGACGAACGCGAGCGGCGCCTCCACGCCGCGGATAATCGGCCTGAACTGATCGATCGACCAGCGGGCATTGGGGAACGCATTCGGATTGATCTCCGTGAACGCCTGGGTGCCGAGCCACAGGATGGTTCCGTCCGCCGGCGCGTTCACGATGTACTCGGCCGCAAGCGTGCCGCTCGCGCCCGGCTTGTTCTCGATGATGATCGGCTGGCCGAGCGTTCGCGACATGTGCTCGCCGACCAGCCGGGCATAGGGATCGATGGCCCCGCCCGGCGCCGTGCCGACGATGATGCGGACGATCCCGCTCTGCGCCAGCGGTTCGGCCGTCGGAAGCGCCAGCAGCGCCGTGAGGCAGGCGGCGAGCGCAAAGGTACGGTTCATCGGCGTCTCCCTTTGCGGGCCGGGGCAAGGTCTACGCCCTGATAGCCGGAATTTCCTTTCCCCACCAGTAGTTTACGAGCGCCAGGGAGAAATCCGCAAAACTGTGACCGGGATCACAGACGCCGCGCGGTCCCGGTTGTACCTATTAGTCACGATAGGGGTGTTGGAAAAGGACATGGTGTCATGACTCAGAGCTCGGACCACGCAGGCGTGTTGGTGTACTCGCTGCTCGTCACCCTCCTAGTGTTGGCCACGATCTACGTTCCGGCCTAAGGACCGGTAACCACAACAGCGCTGTTCGCTAAAGTGCCGTGATTTTCGATTGGGTCGCTCACCTTAAGGCCTCGCAAGCGTCGACAAGCCGGTTCCCGCCGCACATTCCGTCATCAATCGCGCGGATGTGCGGAATGCCCCGTCCGGGGTCATGTTTCTCCCCGACCATAGACCGCCATCAAACAAGCTAAGCCAGTGTGCCCGGAGCGCGGTGC
>CBFGVM010000495.1:0-3055 GCA_965652015.1 uncultured Alphaproteobacteria bacterium | reverse complement strand
ACGCAATAAGCAGAAGACAATCAGCCCGCGCAGCATGGTGCTTCGATCAGCTCACGGATGGATCGGCCGCAACTTGGTCAGCCCCGTCGCATTAGAACGCAATCAGACCGTTCGTCGCATGGGAGTGATCCGACGGGACTATGCTGCGGCCAGGAGGCCGGGAAAATCCATGCATTCCCTGAAATATTTCGGAGCCCCGGAGCCGACATTCAGCCTATGCCCGACCAGAGACCCCCCTGGGCCTCGCAATCATGCCGCGGTGCCGTCGGGCCGAATCGGTCCGGATACGCCGTCGAATGCGCCATCAACCAGCTCGCAGACGAGGAGCCGCACCGGATCGACCGGGCCGGGCATGATGGCGCGGCCCTTGGGTATCGCCTTGAAGCCGGATTTACCATAGTAAGGTTCGTCGCCCACCAGCACGACCAGGCGGTGACCCTTGGCTTTGGCTTGGGCGAGCGCACGCTCGATCAAGGCATAGCCGACCCCACGTTCGCGAAACGCCGGCTCGACGGCGAGCGGGCCAAGCAGCAGCGCCTTGGTCTCGCCGATGCGAATCGGGGAGAGCTGTACCGACCCGATCAGCAGGGTGCCGATTCGCGCGGTGAACGACAATTCCGGCCGATGACCGATACGCTCGCGCAGCCGATACGCCGATTTGGCATAACGGCCCGGACCGAAGGCGCGCTCGTGCAGGCGCTCGATCGGCACCGCGTCGTCGGCCGTTTCCGGCAGAATGGTAAGCGACAGATCGGTCATTTGCTCAAGCTGCGCGCTTAGCATTTGGTAGCCGGAAGGTCCATTGCCGGCGCGGGAGTTGTTTGCCGTCGCGGAAAGAGGTGCAACCGGCCGCGCCAATGATTAGATGACTTGCAGGCGCAAATAGGAAAAAACCCGATGGGCCTTCTGGTCGACGGCGTTTGGCGGGACGAGCAACACACCGAGCGCACGCCGGATGGGCGCTTCGTTCGGCCGAGTACGCGGTTTCGCAACTGGATCACGCAGGACGGCGCCGCGGGGCCGACGGGCGGAGGCGGGTTTGCCGCCGCGCGCGACCGCTATCATCTCTATGTGGCGCTTGCCTGCCCATGGGCGCATCGCACCGTGATCATGCGCACGCTCAAGGGGCTCGAGGAAGTGGTCTCGATGTCGGTCGTCGAGCCGCTCTACGGCCCACATGGCTGGCGCTTCGGGACGAGCCCGGGCACCACTCCGGATACCGTGAACGGCGCAAGCGAGCTGGCCGAGATCTATCTGCGCGCCGATCCGCGCTACAGCGGCCGTGTCAGCGTACCGGTGCTGTGGGACAAGGAACGCTGCACCATCGTCAATAACGAATCGGCAGAGATCATCCGCATGTTGAACGGTGCGTTCGGCCGTTTCACCAATGTGCGCACGGACTATTATCCGCCGGCGCTGCGCGAAGAGATCGACCGCGTCAACGCGCTCGTCTACGACAACGTCAACAACGGTGTCTACCGGGCGGGTTTCGCCACCTCGCAGGCGGCTTATGAGGAGGCCTTCCGCGCGTTGTTTGCCGCGCTCGATGAGGTCGAGCAGCGGCTCGCGCGCCAGCGCTATCTCGTTGGTCGGGACATCACCGAAGCCGACTGGCGGCTATTCACCACGCTCGTTCGCTTCGACGCGGTCTATTACAGCCATTTCAAATGCAACCTGCGCCGCATCATCGACTATCCTAATCTCTCCAATTACCTGCGCGACCTCTATCAGCAGGAAGGCGTCGCCGCGACCGTGAACATGGACCAGATCAAGCGGCATTATTACGGCAGCCAGCGCCACGTGAACCCGAGCGGCATCGTGCCGCTCGGGCCGCAGCTCGATTTTTCCGCGCCGCATGACCGCGGCAGATTCGAGAATTAACGTACGTCTGTAGGCTAGGGCGCGTACTCATAAAGCGCGCAGCCATGTCCGCTTTTGGGGGTGGTCTCAACGGGTCGACGCAACACTCTATCCTGAAAGGGAAAGATGGAGTGTTCGGCAATGCGTCGAGGTTATTTTCGAGGCTTTACGGCATCAGAGAAAACAGAGCTTTGGGATCGCTGGCAGCGCGGCGAGTCGCTGAAAGCGATTGGGCGAGCGTTTGGTAAGCCATCATCGTCCATTTATTTTCAGCTGGCCCCATACGGGGGAATTCGTCCCCCGCCACGGCGCCGCTCAAGGCTGGCATTGACACTCGCAGAGCGCGAGGAAATATCCAGAGCTATAGCGCTCGATCAATCGGCGCGATCGATAGCCAGGTTGCTGGGCCGCTCGCCCTCGTCGGTGAGCAGGGAGATCAGCCGCAATGGCGGCTATGATCGTTACCGCGCGGCGCCGGCCGATGAGCAGGCCTGGAAACGGGCTCGTCGTCCGAAACTTTGTAAACTGGCGACCAATTCGCGGCTCCGGCGGTCTGTTGCGGAAAAGCTCAGATTGAATTGGTCTCCCGAGCAGATCGCCGGCTGGCTGAAGAGAACGTATCCTGAAGACGAGTCCTGCCAGGTGTCGCACGAGACAATCTACCGCAGCTTATTCGTTCAGGCGCGTGGGGTACTGAAGAAGGAGCTGCTGCGCCATCTTCGATCGAAGCGGACGATTCGTCGATCCCGGCAGGCAGGCCTCCACAAGGATCGGCGAGGACAAATCACGGGTCTCATTTCAATCAGGGAGCGACCGGCGGCGGTTGAAGATCGGGCCGTCCCTGGTCATTGGGAGGGTGATCTTTTGTCCGGGTCGAAGAACAGCTACATCGCGACCCTGGTCGAACGTCACACGCGCTATGTCATGTTAGCCAAGGTGGTCAACAAGGACACGCAGACAATCGTTTCCGCGCTGATCAAACAGGCCAAGATGCTACCGAATGAACTCTACAAGTCCTTGACCTGGGACCGCGGCAAGGAACTCGCGGACCATCGACGGTTCACGTTAGCGACCAACATCGATGTTTACTTTTGTGATCCGCAAAGTCCGTGGCAGCGCGGTTCCAATGAGAACACCAATGGCCTGCTGAGACAGTATTTTCCGAAAGGAGCCGACTTGTCGGTGTACTCGCAAG
>CBFGVM010000494.1:0-3081 GCA_965652015.1 uncultured Alphaproteobacteria bacterium | reverse complement strand
TCGCGAATGCGCTGCTGCTATGGATCGAGCATCGGCTGCATCGCCGGGTATGATGACAGCAGTTGATCGCCGAACCGGAATGGCGGCCAGGAATGTAGCCCGGTGGAACGACGCGACATCCGGGCTACGCGAAACGCAGAAAAATCTGAACTCGCGGTTGCCCGAATCAACGCTCTTGCGTAAATAGCGATTCGGCGGAGGGAGGGAACCGACCCTTGGTCGGTCGGCACGACGTCCGCGAGGCCGTCCGGCCCTGCTGAGATCCCGGACGGCCTTTTCTTTGCCGACTGCCGCGTGCGTGGTCATTTTGCGGGCGCGCTGACCTTGGCTGTCGGTCGCTCGCGCCCCACTGGCGTGTATTGCGCCTGCAAGACTGCGATCGGCAGGACATCGAACAAATCCGCAATCGGCAGCCTCGGTCCCGCTAGCGGTTTGCCGGCCGCTAGTAGATTGCGCATCGCCGAAAAGCCTCCGGCCACCACCGACGCATTCCAGGCCTGGCTGGGCGGCCATCGCCGCCCCTCCTGCGTCGGCCGACCAAAAAGCCGTCCGCACACCACGACAATGGCGTTTCGCTCGCCGAGCCGGGCGAACGCGATGATGTCCCGCCGGTGCGGGCCCATGACGTCGAGCGGACGATAGGAGCCACGGGTAAAGAGGTCCGCAAACTCATGGCGCAACGCGAGAAGCTCGCGCGTAAGGGCTAGCTTGACGCGGCCATCCGGCCACGTACTCGCCAGCGCGTGCCAATCCGGCGCCTCCCCGATCGATGCCAGCGCTGATACCCGCGCCGCAAAATCGACGGGACGTCTGTTATCCGGGTCGACCAGCGACAGGTCCCAGAATTCACTGCCCTGATAAAAGTCGGGGACGCCCGGTATCGTCGCCTTGAGGAGGAGTTGTGCGAGGCTATTGAGCGCTCCCATCAAAGCTACACGGCGCGCGAATGCATCGAAGCTGTCGACGAAAGTTGCGGACCGCTCGCGATCTAGAACACCCTGAACAAAGTCCGTGAGGCCGGCCTCGTAACGTTCATCGGGCGCGAGCCAGCTCGTCTGCTGCTTGCCCTCGCGCGCCGCCTTGATGGCATAAGCCTGCATCCGCTCGATGAAGTCCGCATCGATGCCGCCCAGAGGCCACGCACCGAGCAGCGCCTGATAGAGCATGTATTCGTGAGCCGCCAAGGGGATCCGCGAGGACTCCGTCGAGACAATGAGCTTGGCGTTGAGCTGCCGCCATTGGTGCACGTTGCGTGTCCATTCGTCGGCGAGCTCCGACAATGCGAGCAGCCGCGTGCGCGCGTCCTCGCCGCGTTTGGTATCGTGGGTTGCGGTTGCGGTCAGGCCATGCGGCCATTGAGCGGCGCGCTCCTGCATGCGTGCGTGAAAACCGGCAACCGACAGTCCGTCAGCCGCAGGATCGCCGCCGACCTCGTTGAGCGCCAACAGGCGGTGGAAACGATACAGCGCCGTGTCCTCCGACGACTTTGCCATCATCGGACCGGTGAACTGCTGAACCTTGAACGCGAAGCGCCGGGCGCGTGCGATGCTATGGCCGACGCGGCCGGGAGCGACGAGATCGAGCGTGAGCGCATCGCGTAAGAAATCGAAAACGCCGAAGTCCGAGCCGAACCAATCGGCGCGCGCCTTGGCGAGTGCCCCCTCGATGATCGCGCGATCCTCCCGGCTCGGGCCTGACGCAGTAACGTAGGTGCGATAGATCGGGAAATGCAGGATGAACAGCTCGAACGCCGCGCGCAGACGCTCGGCGGTATAGTCGCGCGTGCTATAGTGGCCGGCGGCGATGCGCACGAGCAACCGGGTCAGCACGGTGAACTCACTCGCCAGAATATTTGCGATCACGCGGCGCTTGGCCTCGAGCAGAACCGCGCCGAAGTCACGTTCATCACCGCTGACGTCGCGCCAAGTTCGGTCGAGCACGGGAAGCCCGCGGTTATCGAGCAGAAGGCGTGAGATGAGATTGAGCCATTCATAACCGGTGGTGCCCGCAACGCCTGCGAAGCGAGGCAGGCGCTCTGCGTCGCCAAGAATCTTTTCAGCCACGATGTAGAAAGGCCTGCTTTTCGAGGGCCGTGCGACGTCGATCAGCCGTTGCAGTCGCCGGAAATATTGATGCGGGTCACGCAGCCCGTCGATGTGATCCAGCCGCAAGCCATGCAGTGAACCATCGGCGATGAGGCGGCGCACAAGGCGATGAATGCCCTCGAACGTGCCTCGGTCTTCAACGCACAGCCCGGCCAATGGATTGATGTCGAAAAATCGCCTGTAGTTGATCTCGCTGCCGGCAAGTCGCCAATGCGCCAGCCGATAGTGTTGCCGCTCGAGCAAGTGGTGCAAGGCGAGAACGGCGTCCGGTCGATCGGCTGCGGCCCGATAGGCCTCGAGTCCACGTTCGATCACCTCCTTGCCGCCCGCGATTGCAGCCAGCTCCGCCTTGAAGGCCGGCGCCACGTGACGCGGGGGATTATGCGGGCCGCGGTAGCGCTCCGCCCATTCCAGCAGTTTGCGGCCCGCAGGCTCCTCGCTTGCGCCGGCCTCCGCCACGGCTTTCTGCACAATTTCCCCGTAGCGGTTGGGAGCAATGGGCAGCCGATGCTCGAAGTACCAAACGGAGAAGCTTCCCTCCGCGGCATCGTATCGAAGCTCGATTTCGCCGCGTTCAAGCGACTCGCCATAGGAGCTTCCGAGAATGGGGATGAGGACGCCGCCGCGGGGGTGTGCAGGGAGCGTGTGCCAATCGATATCGAACGAAGCAGCGCTCGGGGATTTCGGTCCCCATTCCAGGACGTCGAGCCACCAGGGATTGTCGGCGTAATGCACGCCCATATGATTGGGCACGAAATCGAGAATGAGGCCCATATCCGCCCCATCGAGCGCCGCGGCTAGGCGCCGAAATTCATCCTCGCCGCCGAGCTCGGGATTGAGCGAATTGTGGTCGACCACATCATAGCCGTGCGGGCTGCCCGATCGTGCCTTGAGGAATGGTGCAGCGTAGAGGTGGCTGATGCCGAGTGCCTTGAGATACGGCACGAGCGCCGCGGCTTGGCCGAAGCCGAACTGG
>CBFGVM010000493.1:0-3089 GCA_965652015.1 uncultured Alphaproteobacteria bacterium | reverse complement strand
TTCACGCTGGTGGCGGTGTCGCCCATGATGACGGTGACGGCCTTGAACGGCACGTCGAGTTCCTCCGCCACCATCTGGCCGATGGCGACGAACAAGCCTTGGCCCATGTCCATCTTGCCGAAGAAAGCGGAGACGGTGCCGTCGGCGTTGACCGCGATGTAGGAGGAGAGCTGGTCCGGCATCAGCGGCGGTTTGCTGCCTTGCGCGAAAGCGTCGCCTATGCCGAGTACGGTGTCGAACGCAACCGGCGTGCCGATCGAGACCACGAGCGCGCCGCCCGCTTTGAGCAGCGAACGCCGGGAGACGAACTGCGTGACGTTTTCGTGTCTGGTCATGGTCGCCTCCCTCAACCCATCATCGCGGCGGCGCGCTTGACCGCGCGCAGGATGCCCATGTGGGTGCCGCAGCGGCATTTGAGGCCGGCGAGCGCCTCCCTGATCTGCGCATCAGTCGGCTTCTTGGTTCGATCGAGGAACGCGGCGGCGGTCATGATCCAGCCGTTGATGCAGTAGCCGCATTGCGGCACCTGCTCCTCCACGTAGGCCTTCTGGATCGGATGCGGCTTCTCGGGGGTGCCGAGGCCGGCGAGCGTGACGACTTTACTGCTGCCCACCGCCGACAACGGGGTCACGCAGGAGCGCACCGGTTGGCCATCGACATGCACGGTGCAGGCCCCGCATTGCGCGAGCCCGCAGCCGAAATGCGGATTGTTGAGGGAAAGCTCGTTGCGCAGCACGTAGAGCAACGGCATGTCGGGATCGGCATCGATCGTTTGGACCTTGCCGTTCACGTCAAGGTTTATTCGGGCCATGGGTGCGTGTCTCCCTTGGGGATTTTGGAGAGCTTCGGCTGGCGCGCATCTGCGCCTCGGCCGCGTCTCTTCGCCGCAATTGCGAATGGTTCTAGGGTGGGAAGGCTAGTCCAACAGGTCGGCCTTGGAAACAGGGTCCATGCGCTTCTCGGGCGCCGGTTCCAGGTTCAAGGATGTTGTTAAAGCGTAGTCGCGGTGCCGGTCAGCCTGTAGGCTCTCGCAGCGGCGTCGGTCCGGACTACGCCCGGCCGCCGTGCCGCGCGAATTTTTTGGCGACCTCCGCATCGATTGCCGTTGCCTTGGCAATATCCGCTTTGCCGCCGGCGGCATCGCCCTTCTGCATTTTCGCGATCCCGCGGCCATAGAGGGGCTCGGCCCAATCGGGTCGCAGCTGCAGCGCCGCATCATAATCGGCGATTGCGAGGTCGTGCCGGGCGTTGTTGCTGTGGGCGATGGCGCGACCGTAGAGCGCGTATTCGAGCTTGGGATCGAGACGCAACGCTTGGTCGTAGTCCTGGATCGCGCGTTCGAAATCGCCGAGTGTGGCGGTGGCCCAGCCGCGATAGAGGAAGGGGAGGCGCTCGTCTGGCTTGAGCGTGATCGCCTGGTCGTAATCCCGCACCGCCTGCGCCGCATCACCCTTTCGCTGATAGGCCATTGCACGCGCCTGAAACGTGAAGTAGCTCTTCGGATTGAGCCGCGCAGCTTCATCGAAATCCCGGATGGCGCGATCATAGTCGCCCTTGTCGCTGAAATTCATGCCGCGCATGTAAATGCTGACGTCATCCTTGGGATTGATCCTGATGGCCTCATCGAGATCGCGAATAGAGCGATCGACGTCTCCCTTCAGTTGATACCTGGACGCACGCCAGGTGAATGCGATCGGATTTTTCGGATTGAGACGGATCGCCTGATCGTAGTCGTGGATGGCGCGATTATGATCTCCGTTTTTCGCGTAGGTGATCCCGCGCGAGACGAAGGCTGACCGATTTCTTGGATCGAACCGGATCGCCGTCGTGTACTCCTCGATGGCGCGCGCAGAGTCGCCCTTGTGCGCAAAGGCGTCGCCGCGCCGCTCGTAGCCCCACGAATAGTCCGGGCGAAGCTTGATGGCCCGATCGTAAACCGCGAGCACGCGGTCGATATCGTCGCCCTCGCACGCGCAGTAACGACTGAAATAGGCTTCCGCATATTTCGCGCGCGGCTGGGGATCGCGGTCCGCCTCGGCAACCGCCTGGTCATAGGCCGAGCGTCCCGCTTGCACATCCGCGGGGTCCCCGCTCCTACTTCCCTTGGCGTCGAGAAGAAGGGCTTGGGCATTCAAGAGCAGAAAGCGCCGGTAGGGACTGGCGTCGGCCGGCAACTTCTTGAGCTGTTCCTGATTGAACTCGAACGCCTTGGGGTACCAGTGGTCTCCCCGATCGTTGCGGTAGAGCAACATCATCGCCTCCACGTAAGAGGCGGCGGCTTCGGTAAATTGCTCGGGGGAAAGTCCAGCGGCGGACCGCTCGATGAACGGACCCATCTTCTGGATTCGCTTTTCGAACAGGTCCCAGTCGACATATTCCTCGCTGTCGCACGCGCTGGCGATCTCGCGCAGCGTCACGCCGATGATCCTCATTCTCGTCGCCTGATCGAACTCGTCCGGAACCATGCCGTCGCGCAGGATCATCGGCTTCGGACGGGTGTCGCAGCCGCCATGCTCGTTGATGGCGAAAACGCGAAGCGAATTGTTGGTTTGGAGCACTTCGCCGAAGATCACCAGGTCGGCCTTGTGCTGGACGATGAGATCTTGCCCGCGCTTGATCGTGGCTTCTTCCGCCTGTTTGATTTCCTCCCCCGGGCGATAGTCGAATCTCAGGGTGTCACACAGCAACACGGGGCGAAATCCGCGCTCGCCTTGGAACGTCTCGAACAGCCGGCGCGTGTGCGAGCCCTCGTCATCATCCTTGTACAGCCGGGCCACCAGAATGGTGAACTTGGGCTCGTCCGGGGCGAGGGTCGCCTTGCGCCATTCGCAGCTCAAGTCGGAGACGTAGCTGTGCAGCGGCTTCGCCAGGTCGTGCACCGTGGCGGTGACATATCCCGTAACCACGGTGCCGACGATACCGAGCAGCCACACCCCCGGGCGCTTGAGCAGCCCGCGCAATCGCGTTTCCGCGTTGGCTGGCGGGGATACCTCGGATGCGGTTTCCGGCCGTTCCGACACCATCGCGTCCTCGCGGTGGCGCGCGCCGGCGTCCAAAACAAGCCCGCGCAAACGCGCCAATCAGGGCTC
>CBFGVM010000492.1:0-3095 GCA_965652015.1 uncultured Alphaproteobacteria bacterium | reverse complement strand
CTTCTCATCCACCACGCGACTGCGCAGCGTGCCGATCCCGGAAATCTCGACCTCGAGCACATCGCCCGGCTTCATCCACAAGGGTGGATTGCGGCGATGACCGACGCCTTCCGGCGTGCCGGTGGCGATCACGTCGCCGGCCGCGAGCGGCGTGAAATCGGAGCAGAAGGCGATGATCTGCGGCACGGAATGGATCAGGAGATCGGTGCTGGACTTCTGCACCTCCTGCCCATTGAGCCGTGTGACGAGCGTGAGGCGGGTCGGATCCGCAACCTCGTCGGTGGTGACGATCCACGGCCCGAGCGGGCCGGTGGCGGGAAAGTTCTTCCCGGATGTCACCGAGAATTTCTGATAGTCACGCACGCTGCCGTCCACGAAGCAGGTATAGCCGGCGACGTGGTCGAGCGCGCGCTCAACTGGAATATGGCGGCCGCCGCGAGCGATAACGACTGCGAGTTCACCTTCGAAGTCGAAGCTTTGCGACACCGAGGGGCGGATCATTTCGCCCTCGTGGCCCACGAGCGTGTTCGCGAACCGAATGAACATGCTCGGCTGTTTGGGCACCTCGCGCCCGGTTTCCGCGGCATGCGAGCGATAGTTGATGCCCGCACAGAGAATTTTCTCGGGATTCGGGATCACCGGCAGCCAGTTGATGTCGCTAAGCCCGTGGTCAGCCTTGGCTCCATCGGCGCCCTTCTTGATTTCGGCGAGCGCGCCGGCCGCGAGCGCGTCGCGCAAGCTCGCATAACGACTGCCGAGGCGCTGGTTCAGGGTGACCACGCCATCGCCGGTCACCATGCCGAAGCACGCCTTGCCGTCGGCAATATAGCTCGCAAGCTTCATTCACGACTCCATACGAGGCTGAATTCGCCGCGTTTCCTCTTACGTCATCCCGGGTCCCAAACGGAAGCACATAGTGCGCAATAGCGAAGCGTATTGTGCGATGAGAAGCAGGTGGATTGGGGACCATTTTGATGAATGCCGGATTACGCTACGCTCATCCGCCCTACGATGAAGGACCAAGCAATGACGAGCCGCAGTCCGCGCCGTGAGTTGCGCAACATGCTCGTCCCCGGCGCGGCGTTGCTGCTGCCGGGGGTCGCCAATGCACTCGCGGCGCGTGTTGTCGCCGACCAGGGTTTTGCCGCCGCCTATGTGACCGGCGCCGGCATCGCCAACACGTTTTTCGGCGTCCCCGACGTCGGGCTCGTGACAGTGAGCGAGCTTGCGGCGCACGTCGCGGCGATTCGCGAGGCATTTGCCGGCCCGCTCGTGGTCGATGCCGACACCGGCTTCGGCAATGCCGTGAATGTGGTGCGCACGGTGCAACTGCTCGAGCGCGCGGGCGCTGATGCGTTGCAGATCGAGGATCAGGTGTTTCCCAAGCGCTGCGGGCATTTCGCAGGCAAGGAGGTGATCCCGGCCGCCGAGATGGCGGCAAAGATCAAGGCCGCGGTCGACACTCGGCGCGATACCGACCTTCTGATCATCGCACGCACCGACGCCATCGCGCCGGAGGGCTTCGCCGCGGCGCTCGACCGCGCCGCCGCTTATCGCGAGGCCGGCGCCGACGTCACTTTCGTCGAAGCGCCAACCTCCATGGAGGAGATCGACGAGATTCCCCGCCGTCTGCCTTGGCCGCAACTCATCAACATCGTCATCGGCGGCCGCACGCCGGAATTGCCCAATACGAAGCTCAAAGAGTTGGGCTACGCGGGCGTGATCTACGCCAACCTTGCGCTGCAATCGGCGCTCAAGGGCATGCAGGCGGCGCTGGGCGAGCTTCGGCGCAGGGGACATATCGGCGACGCAATAAACCTAGTCACCGATTTCTCCGAGCGGCAGCGCCTGGTGCACAAGGACGAGTTCGACGCGCTTGAGCGCAAATACATCGCGAAGGACTAAGCCGCCGTTAGCGTCATATCAGCGCGAGGGCGCGTTTGACGCCTTCAATGCATCGCCTTGCCGCCGTCGACGTTGATCGTCTGCCCGGTCATGAAATCGCTGGCTGCGGAGGACAGAAACATCACCGCGCCCACCAGATCGGCCGGCACCTGCACGCGCTCGATGACGCGCCCGGCAATGCGCGTGGCGAGATAGTTGGCCGACGAGGAGGCAACCTGCGTCTCGCTCTGCGTCATGCCGGGAGTAACGGCGTTCACGGTGATGCCGAACTCGCCCACTTCGCGTGCCAAGGCGCGAGTAAACCCGATGACGCCCGCTTTCGACGTGGTGTAGTGCAGGCGGTTGGGTGTTCCCTCCCACACTCGCGACGAGGAGATGTTGACGATCTTACCGCGCTGCTGCGCCTTCATCGCCGGGAACACCGCGCGGCAGGACAAAAACATGCCGCGCAGGTTGACTGCCATGACGCGATCCCATTCCTCAACCGGGATTTCGAGCCACGAGCGCCGCGCTAGCACACTCATCAGCGAGGCATTGTTGATGAGCACGTCGATCGCGCCGAAACGGTCGAGCGCGGCCTGCGCCATGGCGTTCGTGGACTCTTCGCTGGCGATATCCGTTGCAAGGCCAATCGCTTCCAAGCCCTCCGCAGCGAGCGCCTCGGCCACCGATTTCGCCGCCGCGCCGTCGACATCGGCGGCAACGACGCGGGCCCCCGCCTTGGCGAATTCTTGCGTATAGACTTTGCCGATGCCTTTGCCGCCGCCGGTGATGATGACGGCGCGTCCGGTCAAATCGAAACGCTCGTTCATATCGGCCTCGATGGATCGGAACGCACGCTACACGCGATGGCTTGCAGGCGCCATGCCTCGGACGTTGGCCCTAGCCCTCGCCCCTTCATCTGCGCTGCCACATCGCCCTCTCCCCGCTATCGCGGGGCGAGGGCATGAGCGGCGACCGCATGCGCACGGTGCTCGGGTGAAGTCGGCTCGCGGCAAGCTCGGTGCGCTCCCTCTCCCGTTCTTACGGGGAGAGGGTTGGATGAGGGGCACACGGCATATAATGTGTCCGTTGGATCGGTTTCTCATGGCCATTCCTGCAAATCTCGAGCTGGCGGGGCGCGGCGAGCGCCCATCCTCGAGCCTCGCGCGCCTCTACCTCGCGCACGAACGGGCGGCAATTGCCGGCGG
>CBFGVM010000491.1:0-3103 GCA_965652015.1 uncultured Alphaproteobacteria bacterium | reverse complement strand
CGAGCCGCGCGGCTGCTGCGCGATCGGCAAGCACCAGGGCCCGCTCGCGCAGCACCCGCGAACCGGGAATGGATCGATCGCCGTCGCGCAGGCGCACAAGCGTTTGCGCCTTCTCGCCGCCGGTCACCAGCCACAGGACGAGACGGGATCGGTTGATGACGGGAAAGGTCAAGGTCATGCGCCGCCGCCCTTGGTAAGGCCGGGTCGTCGCGACATCCGCGTCCGATACATCAAGGACGGGATCTCCGGGCACCAGCGACGCAGTGTGGCCGTCTTGTCCGAGGCCGAGATGAACGAGGTCGAACACCGGCGGAGAACCTGCCATCTCGCGTAGCGTGCGGGCGTATTGCTCGGCCGCCTGATCGAGGTCGGCTGCTTCGACCGGCATGGCGTGGATGTGCTCGGCGGAGAGCGGTGCATGATCGAGCAGGCTTGCGCGCAGATGCGCGAGGTTGCGGTCGGGATCGCCCGCCGGCGCGACCCGCTCGTCCACTTGGAAGACGTGCACCTGCTTCCAAGGAAGCGCATCCTCGGTGAGGGCGCGCAGCATCAGCCACGGCGTGCGGCCGCCGCTCACGGCCATAATGAAGCGTCCGCGCGCAGTCACCGCCGCACGCGCAGTCGCGGCAATGATGGCCGCCGCCTTGCGCGCGACAGCATCGTCGTCGGGGTAGATTTCGATCTTCACACGAGACCTCCGGTTGCGCCCCCCGGCCGGACTCATGCCTGCGGTCAATTTCCAGTTTTCTCCACGTGGCCGCCGAATTCGTAGCGCATGGCGGAGAGCAGCTTGTCGCCAAATCTCGCTTCGCCGCGCGAGCTGAAGCGTTCGTAGAGCGCGGTCGAAAGCACGGGCACCGGCACGGCCGCGTCGATTGCGGCTTTGATCGTCCAGCGTCCTTCTCCGGAGTCGGACACCTTGCCCGCGAAGTTCGTGAGCGCGGGATCCTTGGTCAGCGCGGTTGCGGTGAGATCCAGCAGCCACGACGCGATGACACTCCCGCGCCGCCACACTTCCGCGATGTCGCGCAGATTCAAATCGTACTGATAGAGCTCCGGGTTGCGTAGCGGCGTCGTTTCGGCATCCACTGCATGCTGCTGCTCGCCGACATTGGCGTGGCGCAGAATGCTCATCCCTTCCGCATAGGCGGCCATGATGCCGTACTCGATGCCGTTATGCACCATCTTGACGAAGTGACCGGCGCCGTTCGGCCCGCAGTGCAGGTATCCGAGTTCGGCGGTGCCGCCGATTTTCTCGCGCCCGGGCGTACGCGGAATATCCCCGACACCAGGCGCCAGCGTTTTGAAGATCGGATCGAGCTGCCGCACAGCGCCTTCCGGTCCGCCGATCATCATGCAGTAACCGCGTTCGAGACCCCACACGCCGCCGCTCGTCCCGACGTCGACGTAATTGATCCCTTTCGCGGCCAGCTCATGGGCGCGGCGGATGTCGTCGACGTAATACGAGTTGCCGCCGTCGATGAGAATGTCGCCGCGCTCGAGGTGAGGCACGAGGTCGACGATCGTCTTGTCCACGACGGCCGCCGGGACCATCAGCCACACCGCGCGCGGTTTCGCCAACTTGCGCACGAGGTCGGCAAGCGAGGTGGCGCCAACCGCCTTGTCCCGTGCCAGATCCGCGACCGCCTTCGGCGACATGTCGAAGACCACGCACTCGTGGCCATCCTTGATGAGTCGCCGCACCATATTGGCGCCCATCCTGCCCAATCCGACCATCGCGAGCTGCATGACATCCTTCTCCGTTATTGCTGAAGTGCGGCGCGCAGCCGCTGCATGGCGGCGGCGACGCCTTCACTGCCGTTGAAAATCGCCGACCCGGCGACCAGCACATCGGCGCCCGCGGCAACCGCCAGCGGAGCAGTGGTTGCGTCGATCCCTCCATCCACCTCGACGCTGCAGCCCGGCTTGATGCGGTCGATCATCTCGCGCGCGCGAGTGATCTTGGGCAGCGTCGTGGGGAGAAAATGCTGATGCCCGAATCCCGGGTTCACGGTCATGACCAGCACCTGGTCGAGGTCCGGCATGATGTCTTCGAGAACGGCCGCAGGCGTTGCAGGATTGATGGCGACGCCGACGCGTTTTCCTAACGCCTTGATGTGTTGCACTGTGCGCGAAAGGTCGTTGTTGCCTTCCCAGTGCACCAAAAATGAATCGGTGCCGGCCTGCGCGAATTCCTCGACGAAAGCGTCCGGATTGAGAATCATCAGGTGCGCCTCCAGCGGCAGGCGCGTCACCCTGCGCAGCGACTCTACGACGACCGCGCCCATGGAAAGATTCGGCACGAAATGTCCGTCCATCACGTCCACGTGGACGCGGTCCGCTCCGGCACGCTCCGCCTCGGCCACCTGATCGCCCAAGCGGGCAAAATCAGCCGCGAGGATGGAGGGAGCGAGCTTGACTGTCGTCACATTGCGCCCTTGAGCTTGCGGTACCGGCGGATCAGGTTGTTGGTCGAGCTGTCATGGGCGAGCTTGGGCACGCTGTTGCCCTCGAGCTCCGGGATGATGCGCTGCGCCAGAACTTTGCCGAGCTCGACGCCCCACTGATCGAACGAGTCGATGTCCCAGATCGTTCCCTGGGTGAACACGCTGTGTTCATACAGCGCGACCAGTTTTCCGAGCGCCGCGGGCGTCAAACGATCCATTAGGATGGTGTTTGACGGCCGATTTCCTTCGCACACGCGGTGCGGCACGAGCCAGTCGGGCGTGCCTTCAGCCTTGACCTGCTCGGGGGTTTTCCCGAACGCGAGTGCCTCGGTCTGCGCAAAGACGTTCGCGAGCAGCAGATCGTGATGCCGGCCGAGCGGGTTGAGCGCGTGTCCGAAGGCGATGAAGTCACAGGGAATGAGGCGGGTGCCCTGGTGGATCAATTGGTAGAACGAGTGCTGACCGTTGGTTCCCGGCTCGCCCCAAAAGATCGGACCGGTCTGACAGTCTACGGGTGTGCCGGAGAGCGTCACGTGCTTGCCGTTGCTCTCCATCGTCAGCTGCTGGAGATAGGCCGGAAAGCGCTTGAGATATTGCTCGTAGGGCAACACCGCGACCGTCTGCGCGCCGAAGAAATCGTTGTACCAGACGCTGAG